>DIHT01000133.1 GCA_002420305.1 Akkermansiaceae bacterium UBA5689
TAAAATATAGGGGCTGAGAATTGTGAAAGGGCGCATAGTGCTCACTGATACCCCTCACACTATAGGGTCTGTAGAAGGTCTTGCAAAGTCCGATGGTAGGCTCAAGGTCTCTCGCCGATTTGCTTAGGCGTATCTGTATTATCTAAAGTTAATTAATAAATGATCTCTCGCACCTCACCCTTCGTCTCCGTCAGCTCACTAGTTTTAGTGGCTTGGCTCCCCATCTCGGCTCAGGCCCAACTCGTTGAGACCCTTCCGGAAGTCCGGGTAACGGCCTCCGCCTCCGGGGAAGGCGCCGGAGAAGGGAATCTCGATGAAACCGTTCTCAGCTTAGAAGACTTGGCCCGTTTCGGGGTTGAGAATCTTGAGGACCTGAGCGCGCTTGCTCCCAACCTGCACTTTGTTGACAGTGACACACGGGGATATGGCAGCATGATCTCAATGCGTGGTCTGAGTAACACCCTGTTTTTCGGACCTGCTGCGGTCGGGCTGTACATTGATGATGTCCCATTCAGCGACGCCTTCACCTACAACTCAAATCTTCTTTCTTTTGCTTCAGCTCGGATACATCACGGGCCCCAAGGGGTGAGTTTCGGAGCGAATGCGCCGGGGGGAATGATTAACCTGACCACATTGCAAGCAGGCGACACCTTCGAGGGTTCTGCTAGTCTGGAATATGGATCTTATAATACGAGGGGCATTAAACTTTCCTCGTCGGGGCCCCTCCCTGCATTTGAATCTGGTTTTCTCGCCGGCCAGGAATTAAGCCACACATTCCAGTTTTACTGGAAGGAGCGGGACGGGTTCCTACGCAATCGGACCCTCGGGATCCGGCCGGACGACAGGTCCGTTATCGGAGGGGTGGGATCCTTGATCTGGAAGGCGAACCAGGATACCGAGGTTAAGTTACGGGTCATGGCTGAGGTCGTGGACGACGGAGGCCAGCGATTGACAGCCTTGCCAGAAAGTCTCGACAGGCAAACGGGTGGAACCGGCCCGAATCCTGCGTATACTGGAGACCTTTTCCAGGTCGATTCAGACCTCGCCGGGACGGGCGAGTCCGAGCGCTATCAGCTTTCCCTCCATGTGACAAAAGACCTCGGGTGGGCAACCGCGAAATCGATTAGCTCCTACCAGAATTGGGAATTGGGCCCTCAATTGGTGGATCTTGACTTTACCAACTCCGATCCCTTCCCGCTCTTCGCGTCTACCTCGAACATCTCCCAGCGTCAGACCCTCCGGACCAAGGAGTTTCGCTTGCAAAGTCCAGAGGGAGCCGGCCCGCTGGCATGGCGGGGCGGCCTGTTCTACATGAGGAAGGAGAATACCGGAAATACTGTCCGGCAGTATCCGGTGCCGGCCCCCGTTCCGTTTGGCTTTGTTCCGTTCACCCAAAGACTCAATTTCAACGTCGCGCAGGAAAGTTTTGCTGCCTACGGGAAACTGAACTACGAGCTTGGGAATGGGTTTGCCGTCGATGCAGGAGCCAGGGTCGAGTTGGTGGAGGTCAGCCTTGACCGGTCGAATGAAGTTCCACCCCAGAGCTTGAGCGAAAACAGGGATGAACTTTACTTCTCCCCAACCGCGGGGGCGTCATACGAGGTCAGCGAGAATGTCACCGCCTTCGTCCGCTCGGGACTGGGAATCAAGCCACACGGGTATTCGGCATTCAGCGATGACATAAATACCGCCAGATTTGAGGAGGAGAAGAACTGGTCCAATGAGGCAGGCATCCAATTCAGGAACGAGCCAAACAAGGTCAACGCAGTTGTCAGAGCCTACTGGAACAAGGTCGAAGATTACCATTTGAATGCTCAGAATCCATTCTCCACCGATTTCGTAGTGGCGAATGCGGAGGAAGTGCGGTCGCGCGGAGTGGAGGCTGAGCTGCAGTGGCGGCCAACAGATCCCCTGCTCATCCATGCCAACGCGGGGTATTCGGACGTCCACTTCGAGGACTACACCGATATATTTACCGGAATCGATAGCGCAGGAAATACGGTTCCGTTCATTCCAGAATTTACCGCCAGCGTTGGCTTCCGCTACGATTTGCCCGGAGGGTTTTTTGTAGGATCATCCGTGCGAGGGACCAGGAAGACCTACTACGATGCGGCTAACACCGAGGCTTTCAGCGAGGACGGCTACCTCGTCTGGGATGCCCAAGTGGGCTACGAGCAGGAAAACTGGTCGGTCACTCTTTACGGGCGAAACCTGCTGGAAGAGGACTATTACACCTATATGAACCCCTCGATTGCGGCAGGAACACCTGGTGACCCGCAGCTATTTGGCGTTCGGGTCGACCTCGATATCTGGTAAAAACGTCCAAATACCCTTTAAGAGCCCTCGGAATGAGGGGAATGGAGGCTGAAGATCTGCATGTTTTGGTGTTTTGTGTGTTCTTCAATATCTGGTAGAAGCCAGCCATTCAGGCGTTCCCTGAACTGCCACCATCAGTTAAAGGCGGGGAAGAGATCGCAAGTTACCCCGCATAGAACACGATTCATGACCAAGCTCCGACTCCCGGCAATCCTGCCCATGGTAGGGATATTCGCACTCGCTTCCTCCAGCATGGCGGCTCCTCCCAAGGCTTCTGGCCTTTTAAGCTGGAGGGGTCCAGACCAGACGGGTGCTCTTCCAGGGAAGGGATACCCGGAGAAGTGGGGAGGACCCGGGGGAGAAAACCACCTCTGGACGCACAAGGTGAAAGGCGGGGGGACTCCGGTCATAGCCAACGGGAAGCTTTACTCATTTGGCTACTACGACAATCCCAAGGATCTCAGCGATGTTCAAGAGGCTCTGATCTGCTTGGACCCGGAGACGGGAGAACTGGTGTGGGAATACCGGTTTAGCGATTTTATCAGCGACGTAGTCTACAACCGCTACGCGGTGGGCTCTCCCATTGTCGATGCCGCAACAGGGAACGTTTACATGCAGAGTTCGAACGGACGCCTGATGGCATTCACTGCGGATGGTAAGAGGCTGTGGGAGCATTCCCTGGTGGAAAAGCTTGCCAGGCTGACCTTTCCTAACGGGCGAACAGGGTCGCTGGGACTCCAGGGACCCGTTGTGATTGTTCACTGCGTAACTGCCAACTGGGGCACTACGGGTCCTGCTCGGGACCGGCTCTACGCGTTCGATAAAATCACCGGAGAGCTTGTGTGGTATTCGACACCCGGGACCGTGCCGGACGACAGTTCGTTCTCCATGCCAGTGTATGCCACCATCGATGGCCACCGGGTGGGTTACACAGGACACGGGTGTGGGAACCTGACGAGCGTGGACATGCGGACCGGCAAGCCGCTCTGGCGCTTCCAGTTTGCTAAGGGCGGGGTTAATTCCCAGATTCTCAAGTATGGTGAGGACAAGCTCATCGCGATCCATGGAAAGGAAAACGTGGATACGACCGCGAAGGGGCGGCTCATATGTCTCAAGGTTCCAACGACCTATAATGCGGGGAAACCAGCAATTTTGCCGGCAAGCGCGGAGGTCTGGCGTAATGAGGATCATGTCGCCTTTACGAGTTCTCCAACTCTGGTCGGCAACAGGATCTTTAGCACGATCGCAACGGGTGAGCTGGTATGCGTGGATGCCGATACAGGTAAAACAGTGTGGAAAAAGAAGCTTGGTCCCGACCAGCTTCATGCTTCCCCGGCCTTTGCCGATGGCAAGCTCTACGTGCCGCTGGCAGACGGAATGTTCTATATCCTCAAGCCTGGAGAAGAGGGCGCGGAGGAGCTGACCAAGCTTCACCTTCACACTCCATGTCTCGGCACGCCGGCCTTATGGGGAGGGAAGTGTTTCCTGATGACCAAGGATGGCCTGCACTGCTTCGGCGCGAAGGGCGCCGCCGCTGACAAGCCCGGAGAGGAATTGCCCTCCGAGGAAGTTGGTCCAGTCGCGCAGATCCAGATCGTGCCAGCTGAGTTCGCCCTGACTCCCGGAAGCAAGCAGACCTTCACCATCTGGGGCCTTGATGATAAGGGACGCCGGGTGAAAAAAATGGAGGGTGCAGAGTGGGAAGCTTTTATTCCTCCAACAGCCAGGGTGAAGGCAAAAGTTGACGCCTCTTTCGAGGGAGACACCCTTTCGGCAGGAGCGGATGCGAAGCTCTCGGCTGGTGCTTTCAAGGCCAGCGTCGATGGAATGAGCGCAACAACCCGTGGCCGGGTGATCGCTACTCTCGGCTATGAGGCAGATTTCGAGGGAACGCCCCTCCCCATGAAGAACGATAAGGGAGAAGCGGTGAACTTTCCGCCGTTGCCCTGGCTCGGCGCCCGGATCAAGTGGCATGTCCTCCAGCATGATGGCAGCCAGGTGATCGCCAATCGGTTGGACAATGTGCTCTTCCAGCGAACGATGAACTTCTTTGGTGATCCTGAGCTAAGTGATTACGTGCTGGAGGCAGACGTTGCGACCGACGGGAATCGTCGGGTAATGTCCACAATCGGGCTCGTGAACCAGCGCTACCTGATTACCTTGGATGGCAACCGCCGAATTCTGGAGGTGAGCTCCAATCACGAGAGGGTTAAGGAGAGCGTGAAGTTTCCGATCCGTCCAAATACCTGGTATCACCTCAAGACCCACGTTCTCCGGGGCGAGGATGGGGGAGGTTCGGTGCGCGCCAAGGCGTGGTTGCGTGATCAGCCTGAGCCCGAAGAATGGACCATTGAGGTTAAACTCGACGACGTTCACGAGAAGGGGGCCCCCGGAATCTTCGCATTTTCGCCACAAGTTCAAAAACGAGTTTATATCGATAATATTAAACTTTCTGCTGCCGAGTAGATAACCATCCAACACCGTTCAGACATGAAACCTAAATCTGTTTATCCGTTCATTATCAGCCTTGGAGCCCTTGTGGGGTTCTCGTCCTGCCAGGACCAGGGGGACCCTGCTGCTGCCTCTGGTGACGCGGGTGGTCTCGCTGGGGGCGAAGCGCCTGTTGCCACTGAGCAGCCTGGTGGCGGGCCCCGGGAATGGCCCACATGGGGTCGCGATGGATCGCGCAACATGGTGGGCAACGCTGCCAACCTGCCTGTTGAGGTCAACCCCGGGGAAATGGATGATGAAACCGAGGAAATTGATCTCACGGGGGCAAAGAATATTCGCTGGGTGGCCAAGTTAGGCTCGCAATCCTACGGGACAACATCGGTGGCCTATGGGAAAGTATTTGCGGGAACGAATAATGAATCTCCCCGGGACAAACGCAACGTGGTCGATCGCGGTAACCTGATGTGCTTTGATGAGAAGACAGGGGACTTTCTCTGGCAGCTTGTGTCGCCTAAGCTCGGAGCCCGCAAGGTCAGCGACTGGGAATACGTCGGGCTGTGCTCCTCACCTGCCGTGGAGGAAGATCGGCTCTGGGTAGTGACCAACCGGGGCGAGGTTGTCTGCCTCGATATGAATGGCCTTGCCGATGGCAATGATGGGCCCTTCCAGGACGAGCAAAAGTATTACGGCGCAGGCCTCTCGGGGATGGCCAAGGCACGCGATGTCACAGTTGATGGCGAGACCCGGACTCTTTCGGACGCCAGCGCTACTTTGGTTGAATCTCTGACCAAGCAGATTGAAGGCGGGCTTGAAGGAGACGCACTCAAGGGGGCCATTGGCCGGCGGAAGGGAGCCTTCGCCGAGGGCGCTCCTAAAATCGACGAAACCTACGCTGACATCCTCTGGGTGTTCGATATGCGGGACGCAGACAATGGTGTTGGCGCGTTCCCCCACAATGTCTCAAGCTGCTCTCCCCTGATTCATGGGGACATTCTCTATACTTCAACATCGAACGGGGTCGACTGGTCTCACACCAACATTCCCGGGGAGTTCATTCCCGGGCTGATCGCCCTCGACAAAAACACAGGAAAACTACTTGGAGAAGAGGTCTCGGGCGTTTCTGAGCGAGTGCTCCACGCAAGCTGGAGCTCTCCGGCAGTCGGTAAGGCCAAGGGTGAAGATGTTCTTGTCTGGGGGGGCGGAGATGGTTTTGCATACGGGTTCAATCCGGTCCCTGTAATGGATGAGGATGAGGGAATTCCGATTCTCAAAGAGCTCTGGCGCTACGATGGCAACCCTCCGCATTTTCGTAAGAAGCCGGATGGAACCCCGATCAAGTATGCCACCTTTAAAGGGCCTAACGATATTATCGGAACGACTGTGATTCATGAAGGCCTTGTCTATTTTGCGATTGGCCAAGACCCGGAACATGGAGATGGAGTTGGCATGCTGAGCTGTGTTGACGCCAGCGCGACAGGGGATTTGAGCGGCAAGGCCGTATGGACCTACGAATATGGCGATGGATCAGGCATCGGACGCTCGATTTCGACCCCAAGCATTACGGATGATGGTCTTGTGATCTGCGCTGAGTATGACGGAGACATTCACTGCGTGGATGCCAAGACCGGAAAGCAATACTGGGTCCATGAGACCGGGAGTCGGGTATGGTCTTCGACCTTGGTCGCTGACGGGAAGATTTTCCTCGGCACGGAGGATGGCGAAGTAGTCATTCTGGCCGCCGCAAAGGAGAAGAAGCACCTTGGGACTATCGAGCTCCATGCGCCAATTTATAGCTCTGCGGTCGTTGCCAATGACACGGTTTATATAGCCAGCCAAACTCACCTTTACGCTATCGGGACGGTTGAGTAGAGGGGACAAGGTTCAATCTGCTTCGGGTAGACGCCGTCCTCGCCCCATAAGAACAAGAAATCCTCCCTGGTCCGCAGCCCGACCCTGAATGGCATGAAAAAAACTTCCGTTGCTTTCCTTCTTATTTTTGTCGCCCTTGCTGTTCTTCATCAGGACGCATGGAACTGGAGCAGTTCCCATCTGGTTTTTGGCTTCATGCCCGTCGGGCTGGCGTATCACGCACTGTATTCCCTGACGGCCGCCCTCTTCTGGGGAATCGTGATCAAGTTCGCTTGGCCTGAGGACTTGGAGCAGTGGGCCGAAGAGGGAGAGAAGAACTCAACACCTTAAATTTAAGAATCATGGCAACCGTATGGGTGATAGTCTGCTACTTGGGAGCTCTTCTCGCGTTCGCGCTGGGCTCCAAGGTTCTCTTTCGCGGCACAAGTAACGATTACTTTGTCGCCAGCCGTTCAATCGGACCGTTCATGCTCCTCATGTCGGTTTTCGGAACGACCATGACCGCGTTTGCGCTGGTTGGGTCTACAGGGAAAGCCTTCGAGCGTGGGATAGGAACCTACGGACTGATGGCGTCCTCTTCCGGGCTCATTCACGCAGCTTGTTTCTTTTTGATCGGAGTAAAGATCTGGTCCATTGGGAAGCGCCACGGGTTTGTGACTCAGATCCAGTTTTTTCGCGCCCGTTTCGGCTCCAACGGACTTGGGTATCTCCTTTTTCCCATTTTCGTGCTTCTGGTCATTCCCTACCTGCTTATTGGAGTTATTGGTGCGGGCAAGACGCTCCAGCCGGCTACGGCCGGCGCCTTTCCTGAGCTTTTCCAGAGCGAAAACCCGATCCTGAATGGGGGAGTGCCGCCCTGGCTCACTGGCTTGGTTATCTGCGGCGTTGTCCTGGCCTATATTTTTGCGGGCGGCTCTCGGGCCGCAGCGTGGGCCAATACTTTCCAGACCTTGGTATTTATGGGGATGGGGCTGGTCGCATTTGTGCTCATTTATAATGTTCTCGGACAGGCGGGAAGCCCAACCAATGTTGCCGCGCGTGTGACAGAGCAGGGTGAGGTTGTGCAGGACTACGCGTTTGACAAAGCCTCGGGGAAATTAGTCAAAGCGGAGAAGCCGAAGGTTATTGGAAAACTCAAGCACCCGGAGGAGGCGGAGCAATGGGCAGGAAAGCAACCCCACCTGACGAGAGACGAGGTCGAGATCATTTACAAGGCCAAGAATCCTAAAACCAAGGAGGTGGTCGCCAAGACACGCGAGGTGGGAGTACCGTGGTTGATGTTCCTCAGCTATATGTTCATTCCCCTGAGCGTGGGCATGTTCCCGCACCTGTTCCAGCATTGGCTTACTGCGAAAAGCGCGAAAGCATTCAAGCTTACTTTGGTAGCCCACCCGCTGTGCATTATGATAGTGTGGGTGCCCTGTGTGCTGATCGGGATCTGGGCCAGCGGGCTGCTCCCTTGGGGCATGCCCCCCGCGGCAATTCTGTCAAATGTTCTCAAGACCTTGATAGGGAACCCCATTCTTACGGGTATGCTGACAGCTGGAATTCTTGCAGCCATCATGTCTTCACTGGATTCACAATTCCTGTGCCTGGGCACAATCTTCACGAACGATGTGGTCCTGCATAATTCTAAGAAAGAGTACACCGATAAGCAGATTCTCTTCATGGCGAGGAGCTTCGTGGTCGGCATCGTGGCTGTGACCTACGTGCTGGCTCTTCTCCTCCAAAATCAGAACGTCTTCGACCTTGCAGTCTGGTGCTTCTCTGGCTTTGCGGCCCTCACGCCCCTTGTGATTGCCGCGCTTTACTGGCGGCGGGCGACCGCTGCGGGGGCATTCGCGAGCGTGATTACAGTCGTGGTGACTTGGTTCACCTTTTTTGCGATGTCAGGCTTCGGGGGGGAGTTTACCGTGATGGGCGGAATTATGCCGGCTGCCATTTGTTGGGTAGCGGGCGCTCTGGCAATGGTGGTTGTTTCGCTCGCTACCAAGCCGCCCGCCAAGGAGACGGTGGACAAGTTTTTCGTATAAGGCGAAAATGCCCCGACAGGGGCGCATTCATGCCAGTATTCAGGAATAATTCCCCCTACCGCGGGATCGTGGGACTTGCGGGATTGTCAGAAAGGAGTAGGGATATGCCCCATCACCAAGGAATTGATTAGATATGAGCTGTGATTTGACCGTGGAAGAAGCCCGTGCGGCACTGGATGAGCGTGTTCGAGAAAGCATGCAATGGCACTTTTCGCCGGAGACGGGGTGCCCTTACTGGCTAGAAAGAGCCTCCAGCCTGGGATTCGACCCTCGGACGGAGGTGACGTGCTTCGCGGATATCCAGAAATTTCCAAACTTTGATGATGAGGTTCTCAGGAAAGAGGATCCCAGTCGATTTATCCCCAAGGCGTTTGAAGGCAGGCCTTTCAATGTATTCGAGACCGGAGGCACCACCGGGATGCCGAAGCAGCGGATTGGTTGGGACGATTACAAGACCGATTACTCGGAGTTCAGTGACCACTACCCTTCCGACTTTTTTCCCCAGGGGGGGAATTGGCTCATGGTGGGCCCCACCGGGCCAAGGCGCTTGCGACTTTCCATTGAGCATCTAGCTAATCGGCGGGGAGGGGCCTGCTTTTTCATCGACCTTGATCCTCGTTGGGTGAAGCGCCTGATTGCGGACGGAGAATACTCGATGGCCCGAAAGTATCAGGAGCATGTCATCGATCAGGCCGTTACCATTATCCGGCATCGAGACATCAAGTGCCTCTTTACCACACCCAAGCTGCTCGAGAGTCTTGCTGAGCGGATGTCGCTGGTTGATGGAGGGATTAAGGGCGTGTTTGCCGGGGGAACGACGATGACTCCTCAATATGTCCGCTTCATTGAGGAGGAGGTACTGGAGGGCAAAATCAATTATGCCCCAACCTACGGGAACACCTTGATGGGCCTTGCAATTAGCCGGAAGCGGGAGCCAGGAGAGTACAGCCTGACTTACTATGCGCCCCAGCCCCGTGCCGTCCTGCGAATCGTAGACCCAGAGGATTCGACCCGCGATATGGAATATGGGGACTATGGCCGGGTGGAACTCACAACCATGACCAAGGAGTTTTTCGTGCCTCGCTTTCTTGAGCGGGATGAGGCCATTCGGAGAGAGCCATGTGGGGAATTTCCTTGGGACGGGGTGGGAGATGTAAGGCCCTTTCAGAGCGGAACGAAGCAGGTGATTGAAGGCGTCTACTAAACGAGAGGACCCAAAGACTCGGCATTCGAAACGGAACACACCAACGAGAAACTTGAACCCCCGGAGCTTTAAAGCGCTCCACTGAATATGATGAGTAAGGAAACGCATATACCGGTCCTGCGCCTCGGCGAGGAATACCATAGCCTCGATACCGTTGAGCTGGAGTCCGCAGCAGGCAATGCGGTCTACACCCATACGGCGAATCCCGGCCTGATACGTCGGGACATTCTCAACCTCGAGAAATCAAAGGCCGCCTTAGAGGCTGTGCCTGCAGAGACCCTTGCGGACTATTGCGAGGCCGCTGCAGAACTCTTCCTCCACGAGGAGCTTCCAGTCGGTAACAGCACTCAGAGTCCCCAGCAATATATCGAGTCTCTGTCGGCGCTGACCAAGCTTCCCCACACGCTCGTAAGGATGAACATGGGCAAAGTTCACGCAGCGATGTCGCAGATCCGGACGGTGATCGGAGGTCTGACCCGCAATCTTCCGTTAGAGCTTTTTGATCGGGGTCTTTCGGCGGTCGATGATCTTGAGGTGAATTTCTATCCAGTGGCCGATGCTCTGGGGGTTTCTCTCCCCAGCAATGCACCTGCGGTAAACTCGTTGTGGCTGCCTGCGCCAGTTCTGAAGATTCCGGTCCTGTTGAAACCAGGCCGGGAAGACCCCTTTACTCCCCTGCGTATCGTTCAGTCCCTGATTGCTGCAGGATTCCCGAAAGAAGCATTCGGGTTTTATCCCACGACTCACGAGGGTGGGGACACCATTCTCATGACCTGTGGTCGTGGCATCGCGTTTGGAAGTGACGCCACGGTCCGAAAGTATTCGGGCTTTCCGAGTATTCAGGTCCATGGCACAGGGAGGAGCAAGATCCTTATCGGAGATGATTATCTCGGCAAATGGGCCGATCATACGGAGACTCTGGTGGAGTCAATCTCGGCCAACGGAGGCCGAAGCTGCATCAACACCTCTGCGATTCTTGTTCCATCCGGGCGAGATGAACTGGCGGATGCCGTAGCGCGTGACCTTGCGGCTATCGAACCTCTCCCTAGGGATCATGAGGATGCACTTCTTTGCGGATTTTCGAACACCGAATGGGCTGGATCGATCAATGACCTCATTGATGAGCACCTCAAGGTGGAGGGCGCGGAAGATGTCACAGCGCGTTATCGGAGCGGCTCCCGTCTTGTTGAGATGCATGGTCAGACGTATCTGCGGCCGACGTTGATTTCCTGCGCGGACCCGGGGCACCCTCTCGCAAACACGGAATTCATGTTTCCTTTTGCCAGTGTGACGGAAATGCCGCAGAGCCAAATGCTTGAGGAGATTGGGGAGACTCTGGTTGTTTCCGCTTGGACTGAGGACGCGGCCTGGATTCGCGACCTGATGAATTCACCCGATATCGAGCGGCTCAATATTGGACCCTTCCCGACCAATCGGGTTCAATGGGAGCAGCCGCACGAAGGCAATTTGTTCGAGTTTCTGTTCCGGCGGCGCGCTATCCAGGGGAATCTTGCCGCAGTGAGCTGATTCAGGATGGAGCCCTTTACAACCAGACCCAGTCCGCAACTGGTGGGTGGCCCCGGCTCTCTCGCGGAGCTACCGTCGTGTGTCCGCAAAAGCGGGGGGCAGAACGTGTTGCTTGTTACCGATCAAGGGGTGGCAGCGGCCGGCCACACCGAGCGAGCCGCGGCTCTGCTTGAAGATGCAGGAATTGCCTGCGCGGTTTATGATGGCACGAGCGAGAATCCTGAGGAGAGCGACATTCTTGCTGCGATGGAATTTGCCCGCAGGGTTGGGCCGGATTGCTTTGTGGGCCTTGGTGGAGGGAGCAGTATGGACACCGCAAAGGGCTGTAATTTTCTTCTGACTAACGGGGGCGCTATGAGCGATTACAAGGGATACGGCGCGGCTCGGACTCCCCTTCTCCCCTTTATTGGTATTCCAACTACGGCTGGAACTGGAAGCGAATGCCAGAGTTACGCGGTGATCAGTCGGGATCGATCTCACGAGAAGATGGCCTGCGGGGACCCCTCTGCGCTTGCCACGTATGCCATTCTTGACCCTGACCTGACGGCCTCGATGCCTCACAGGGTGGCGGTCCTGACTGCGCTGGACGCCCTCGCGCACTCGCTGGAGACAGCGGTGAGCACTCGTAGGAATTCGTTCTCCTCCGCCTACTCAAGGGAGGCATTTCTTCATATCTCCTCTGCGATTGAGCCAGTTCTGAGGGGAGAAGCATCGGCTATCGAGCGCAACGGGATGTTAATGGGATCCGCCTTTGCGGGACTGGCAATTGAGAATAGCATGCTGGGCGCGGCTCACGCCTCGGCGAACCCACTCACGGCCTCATGCGGCCTAGCCCACGGCCACGCGGTTGCTCTAATGCTTCCTCATGTGATCGGGCTGAATCAGGAAGTCCCGGAAGCCCGGGAGACCTATGCGCATTATGGAACCTTGCTCTCAAGCTGCCAAGGGGCGGACTGCGGGGTCCGAGCTTGGGTTGAGCATTTGCTGACCGTGGCGGATCTCTCTCCGCTAGCGCAGTGTGGCGTCGATCCGGGCTTGCTTGCCGAGCTCGCAGAGGACGCTACGAGGCAGTGGACGGGACAGTTCAATCCTCGGAGTATGAAAAGAGAGGATTTTGCAGTATTATACGAGAACGCCTTTGATGGTGCTGCAACCCAAGATACGTGATGAACTACCTCTACCCTAACTTTTTGGCCGTCTGCGTGGCCCATGTTCTCGTTACCGCAGGGACCAGCTTCGCGGCCCCCAAGGATAAAAACGTAGAATCAGAGACAAAGTCTTGGGCGATTCCCCGCGGAGGCAACGCCCTGCAGGGGCGGGTTCCCGACCGTATTCCTCGCAAGCCTGTAGTAAGCTGGGATGCCGTGCTTGATGGGCCGATTGTGGGGGACGCAGCTATCGCGGATGGCGCCGTTTTCGTAGGCACGGTAATGGGCACCTTTTACTCCGTGGATGAGCGGAGCGGCAAGCTGCGCTGGAAGGTTGAAACGGAGGATACCATTGAGGCCCCACCAACCGTGGGCGGAGGCCGGGTCTTCATCGGATCGAGCGATCGATATCTTTACTGCTTCGACCAGAAGACCGGTAAGGAACTATGGAAATATGAAGCTGCGGATAAGTTCGTGGGCGGGGGCTTACTGGTTCAAAGTCCCGATGGGAAGGAGTCTTGGGTCGTCGTCAACGGCTACGATGGGATCTGCCGGGCGCTGCGTGCCAAAGACGGCACGGAGGCGTGGACCTACGAAACGGCAGAGCAGATCAACGGAACCCCAGCGCTGGTTAATGGCAAGAATATCGTTCTTGGAGGCTGCGATGCGAGGGTGCACGTGATTGACGTCACCAATGGAAAGGCAGTGAATGAAGTTGAGGTGGAGGCGGAGATCATTGGCACTGTAGCGACCATGGGCAGCATGGTGTATTCTGCGAATTATGGAAACCAGCTGGTCGCAGTAGACATTTCGAAGAAGGATCCGAAGTGGGTTTACGAAGACAAGGATTTCGGATTCTACGCGGCTCCTGCAGTTACCGAAAAGCACGTGTTCATCGGTTCCCGAGACAAGCACCTCCATGCGGTAGACCGGGATAGTGGCAAAAGAGCATGGCGATTCAAGACCGGCTCCCGTATCGATGGCGGAGCAATCGTCTTCAAGGATGCAGTGGCCTTTGGATCTGGAGACGGAAGGGTGTATGCGGTCGACCCCGTGAACGGGAAAGAAATCTGGAGGGTAGATCTGGGAGAGGGGATCAGTTCAGATCTCGCATTCGCCAACGGTAGAATTGTGGTAGGGGGCTCTGACGGAACGCTTTTTTGCATTGGGGGACAGTAAGGAGGCCTTGCTTGATTGTAAGGATGCGCAAAATGAAAGGTGTTTAGAGAGCTTTGATGGGGAAATCCCACGGCAGGAGCTCCTGTATTCGAACCTGCCGGGTCACTGAAACCGGGTAATCACTTTGCGAGGTTCCAATCCCGGCAAAAACGGGCTATTCTCTTCTCCGCCCATTCTGTTTGCCTCCGACGGGCGACGATAAGCCATAAGCGACACCATGAGCGAAACCGCTACCCCTCCGACGAAGAAGGCCACCCGGGCGGGCAATTACTTTATTTCCAATTACCCGCCCTTTTCCTTCTGGTCCAGTGACCAGGAAGAGGAAGTGCGGTCGGCGTATGACAGTGCCCCGATCCCGGGGACGCCTCTCGGATTGTATCACCATATTCCCTTCTGTCGCAGGCGCTGTCACTTCTGCTATTTCCGTGTCTATACGGATAAAAATGGACAGGAGATCCGAGACTATCTGGATCACACCATTACCGAATTGGAGCGTCTGGCAGCGAAGCCTCTTGTTGCGGGGCGCAAGCCGCACTTTATCTACTTTGGGGGAGGAACCCCTTCCTACCTTTCCGGGCGGCAGCTGACAGACCTTACCGACCGCATGAAGGCCATCCTTCCATGGGACGAGGCAGAGGAGGTCGCCTTCGAATGTGAACCGGGGACCCTGACGGCGGGAAAGCTGGCTGCGATCAAGGAGATCGGAGTGACCCGCTTGAGCCTTGGGATCGAGAACTTTGATGACCGGATCCTCGAGATCAACGGTCGTGCTCATCGGAGCAAGGAGGTCTGGAAGGCCTTCGAGCGCGCAAGGGCCGAAGAGTTTGACCAGATCAATATCGACCTTATTGCGGGAATGTTGGAGGAGACGGAGGAGAACTGGCAGAAGAACATTGAGCAGGTGCTCAAACTTGCTCCGGACAGCATCACCATCTACCAGATGGAGATTCCCTATAACACGACCATCTACAAGGATATGAAGGAGAGTGGTGCCTTGGTGGCACCAGTGGCGGGGTGGGAAACCAAGAGGCGCTGGGTCAAGGAGGCCTTTGCGGAACTGGAGGCTAATGGCTACACAATCAGCTCCGGATATACGGCGGTAAAGAATCCCGAGAGAACAAAATTCATCTATCGGGACTCTCTCTGGGGAGGTGCAGATCTTGTTGGGCTTGGGGTAGCCTCGTTTTCACATGTGCAGGGAGTCCATTATCAGAATTTGACGGAGATAGACGATTACGTGGCCGCAATTGATTCAGAGAAGATGCCAGTCAAGCGCGCGTTTCGAACGAATGAAGAGGAGCGTATGATACGGGAGTTTATCCTACAGATGAAGTTGGGCCGCGTGCAGGCAGATTACTTCCGCAACAAATTCGAAATTAACATCCTTGAGCGTTTTTCCCGCCCTCTCGAGGAGCTGACCGAGGAGGGGCTTCTTGAGGTGGCCGATGATGCCATCGTGCTGAGCCGAGACGGACTTCTGTGCGTGGATAATCTCCTTCACGACTTTTTCCTCGAGCACCATAAAACGGAACGAATCGTTTAAGATCGCAGCAAGATATTGTCCGCTGGCCCGCTATGCGGCGGTCGCGAGCGATCTCTCAGAGTCCTTCATCGAAAAACCTCTCTTGAATCCAATCGAGCATTCATCTCCTCACGGTTTTTTGGGTGAATCCCTCGCGCGTGCTGGGCTGAGCCCGGAGGTATTTATCTGGTGCCCTTCCGAGCAAGTGCCAGATCCTTTCCACGCTCTCCTTGTGCATCAGGGTGATATGACGTCGACGTTGGAGAGGTTCTACCAAGAGCGCATGCTTCTTGAGGTTCTTGCGGAGGAAAATTCCGATGGATGCTACTACAGGGAAGTCATTCTCAAGGGGAAGGGAACTGGTCGGGTGGCTGAATTTGGGGTGATTGAAATTGAGTTGGATCATTTTCCTCTAGCCCTTCAGAAATTGATTTTACGCGGCGAGCAACCTCTAGGGGGGATCCTCAATGAGAGTGGGATGACCTATAAAAGCGAGCCCCTCGGCTACTTTTCGGTTGCGCGGGAGGCCCTACCGCCGAAATTATCCCTATTGGGCTCTGCATGCATGTTTTTTGGCCGCTACAATCAGCTAAAAAGCCGTGACGAGACCTGTCTGGCCCGAATTCTCGAAATAGTTCCTGATTTTCACCACCAATGAATATTTCCGGCGATAAACAATCCTGTGACGTCATTGTCATCGGCGGGGGCCCCTGTGGAGCTACCACGTCTGCCCTCCTTGCAGAGAAAGGCCATCGAGTCATCTTGCTCGAGAAAGAAAAGTTTCCCCGCTACCATGTCGGCGAGTCGCTCATGCCCTTCTGCTATTTCACCCTGAAAAGGCTCGGAGTCCTGGAGGAAATGGAAAAGCAGGCATTTGTGAAGAAGCACAGCGTGCAGTTTGTCTCTAAAGACGGGAAAATATCGGATCCCTTTTACTTTTTTCAGCATTTTGACCACCCGGCGGCCACGACGTGGCAGGTGGAACGGTCCGTCTTCGACAATATGCTGCTGCGCAATGCAGAGGCCAAAGGAGTCGACGTTCGAGAGGAAACAGAAGTGCGCCGTTTCAATTATGAAGGGGAACAGGTTGTTGGCGTCTCCGCCAAGGGAAAAGACGGGCAGGAATACACCCTCCAAGCACCGCTGACGGTTGACTGCACTGGGCGTGATGCCCTGTTCTTGAGAAAAAAGAGCTGGAGGAAACGGGATCCAAAGCTCAACAAAATAGCGATTTGGACGCTCTACAAGAATGCGAAGCGTGACGAGGGTCTGGATGAAGGGGCAACTACCGTAGCTTATGTCGATGGCAGGGGCTGGTTCTGGAACATTCCCCTGCGCAACAATATTGTGAGCTCAGGAATCGTCGCGGAGCGGGATTACCTCTACCGTGACAGCAGGGATCCGAAGGAGATTTACGAGCGTGAAATCGAGAAAAATAGCTGGATTAAGGATCACCTTGGAGAGGGAGAGCAATTTGGCGAATACTGGGTGACCGGGGAGTATTCTTACCGGGGAGAGCATTGCGCCTCTGATGGTCTCGTCATGGCAGGTGATGCCTTTGCCTTTTTGGACCCGGTCTTTTCCTCGGGAGTCTTTCTCGCTTTGAAAAGCGGAGAAATGGCAGCAGACGCCGTAGGAGAAGCTTTGGAGAAAGGGGACTTCTCAGCAGGGCAATTCTCAACTTACGGGGAGGAGCTTTGCGGAATGATTGAAGTCATGCGCAAGCTCGTTTACGCCTTTTACGACGAGAATTTCAGTTTTGGAGAGCTCATTAAGCGGCACGAAGAGATGCGCCCCATGCTCACTGACTGTTTGATTGGCGATCTCGATGGAAAAGATTATACGCCCCTCGCGGAAGCAATAGGCGACTTGGCCTCGCTTCCGGAGCCTCTCGCCCACGGACGAGCCCCCCAGACTGTAACATAACACGATGTCCCCGCTACCCGCATGAAAGTCACCTTTCTGACAGCGGGCACGGGTAGCTACCACTGCGGAGCGTGTATGCGTGACAACACCCTTGTCACGGCCCTACACCGGGACGGGCACGAGGTGGCTCTGTTGCCTATGTATCTCCCCATGCAGCTGGACGAGGAAAGTCCGCCGCAGGAAAGTCGGGTGCCGATATTTTTTGGAGGGATCAACGTCTACCTGCAAAACAAGTTTGCGTTCTTCAGGCACACTCCCCGGTGGTTTGATGCTCTCTTGAATGGCGCAGGGCTACTGCGGAAGGCGGCGAGCCGGAGCCATATGACCAGCCCGCGAGACCAGGGAGAGATCTGTCTCGCTATGCTCCGGGTGGAACAGAGCCGTTTCACGAAGGAGCTGGAAAAGCTGATTGATTGGCTTGCTGTGCACGAGCAACCCGAATGTATCGCCCTGTCGACAACACTTTTCGCCGGGATGACCAAGGAGTTGAAGAAGCGTCTGGGAGACATTCCGGTCATCGCGTTTTTCCAGGGAGAAGACACCTTCCTCGATAGCCTTCCTGAACCTTACCGGACTGGGTGCTGGGACGAAATGAAGGAACGGCTTGTGGAGTGCGAAATGCTGATTGCCCCAAGTCGCTTTTATGCCGGGGTCATGTCCAAGCGCCTTGGGATCTCTCAGGACAAAATAGAGGTGCTCCCAAATGGGATTAACTTGGAAGGATACGGGAACCAACAGCCCCCGGATGGGCCCAAGGCGATTGGCTACTTATCCCGGATGTGCAGGGATAAGGGCCTAGGAGACATGGTGGATGCCTATCTCCTCTTCCAGTCGAAGGGAAACTTTCCGGAGTGCCGGCTCAAGATCGCGGGCTCATGTCCCCCGGGGGATGAGCCCTTTGTGAAGCAACAGAAACAAAAAATCGAGACTGCCGGACTGAGCCATCTTGTTGACTGGAAGCCCAATGTGAGCCGGGAGGAGAAGGTCCGCTTTCTTGGGAGCCTTACAATATTTTCAGCGCCCATGCGTTATGCCGAGGCCTTCGGCCTCTGTCTTGTTGAAGCCATGGCGAGTGGAGTTCCAGTGGTGAACCCCGGGGGCTCAACCTTCGAGGAAATTGCCTTGGCCACGGGGGGAGGAAAAACAGTCTCACCCGGCGACCCCGGGCTGCTGGCGTGTGCTTGGGAAGAGCTCCTGAGCAATCCTGAGGAGGCGACAGCGATGGGAGAAAGAGGTCGCCGAGGGGTAGAGGAGCATTATAGTGTCAATGCCATGAAGGATGGGTTCCTGGAACTCGCTCAGAGAGCCTGTGCAAAGACTACATCCCGCCAGCCATGAGGGAGGATTCCAAAAATTACTGCTATGAGCACAGCCGCCGGGTTGAGTTTCATGAGACAGATCTCGCCGGGATCGTGCACTTCTCCAATTTTTATCGTTATATGGAGTCCGCTGAACATGCCTTCATGCGAAGCCTTGGACATCCAGTTCACGGGCGAGCTGCCGAGGATGGGGTTGGATGGCCGCGGGTGAGTGCCAGTTGTGAATTCCGGAAGCCTGCGCGTAACGACGACGTGTTGCGGATACGGGTTAGTATCGAAGAGATCCGGACGAGGTCAGTTCGCTACAGTTTTCGCTTCTACCTTGACCCCGGGGATGATCCCATTGCGACGGGAACAGTAGCGGTTGCCTGCGTGCAATTCAAAGACGGAGAAATTTCTGCAGTTCCCATCCCTGAACAGATTCGAGCTGATCTCAAGTCCGCCGAGGCTGCCGCCAATCCCGAATGATTCCAGTGAGCGCCCCTCTTCCCAAATCTCAGAAAAAGAAATCCATGAACTGGCTTATTTTTGCTCTCATGACCGTGGCCTGTTGGGGCCTCTACGGCATTTTCCTTCATGCCGGCCAAGTTGAAATGCAGGACAAGGTCCTTGGCCGCTACAAGGCGTTCCTTTTCGTAGGACTCGCTTATTTTATCACCGCAGTAGTCGCGCCACTGGTGGTCCTGCTGGTCAAGGGAGCAGACTGGTCCATGCCGGGGAAGGGGATGTGGCTTTCTCTATTTGCCGGGATTCTTGGTGCGATCGGAGCCTTTTGCGTTCTGCTTGCGATGGCTTCCGGAGCAAAGGGAGGGATGAGTCCTGCGGTGGTGGCAATCTCGGTGATGTCGATTATCTTCTGCGGGGCTCCACTGGTGAATGCGATCGTTTCGATCTGTATGGATCGACCGGCAGGAGGGCTCGCAGCCGTTCCATGGCAATTTTTCTGCGGGATCCTGATGGCGGCCTTTGGCGGCTTCATGGTGGTGAAGTTCAAGCCTGCTGGATCTCACGGAGCTCCTCCGGCCAAACCGCCGATAGAAGCTCAAGCAAAACAATAGTAAGTAGAACTCCTCGGGGAAGACTGGAGAGACTTCGGAAATGATGCCCCTCAGCGCCATCAACGACCTCTTCGGAGCCATCTTGCCTGCCAATGCTTTTTACGCGGCAAAGTTGGGAAAGTGTCTAACGGTGGAGAGTCTGAAGGAATTCGAGAGCCGAGTGCCGTTTACGACCAAGGACGAACTGGCTGCGGATCACGAAGCGCATCCGCCTTACGGCTCCAACCTCACTTATCCGCTTAAGCGCTACACCCGTTTCCACCAGACAAGCGGCACGCGGGGAAATCCCATGGCTTGGCTAGATGATTCTGCCGGCTGGGACTGGGTTTTAAAATCGTGGCAATGGGTCTGGGACAAGGCTGGGGCTACTCCGGGGGATAGTGCGTTTTTCCCATTCTCCTTCGGCCCCTTCATTGGATTCTGGTCTGCCTTTGAGGCTGCGACGGAAATGGGCATCCGGGCGATTCCGGGAGGTGGGCTTTCGAGTGAAAACCGCCTCCGGATGATGGAGCGGCATCGACCTGGCTTTATTGCGTGCACCCCTACCTATGCCCTTCATCTTGCGAACATAGGGAAGGAAATGGCTCTTCCGGTAGATGTGCTGGGCGTGGAGGCGCTGGTGGTCTGTGGTGAGCCCGGGGGAAGTATTCCGGAGGTTCGGGAACGGATCCAGCGTGAATGGAATGCGCGGGTTGTGGACCACCATGGGATGACCGAGACGGGCCCGGTAACAGTCAGCGATCCTCAAAATCCCGAGGTCCTCCGAATTTCTCATCAGGCCTATCACGCAGAGGTTATCAAGACAGGTAGTGGAACCCACGTAGCTCCAGGAGAAGTTGGAGAGCTCGTATTGACAACTCTCGGGCGCTATGGGTCACCATTGATCCGCTATCGTACGGGCGATCTTGTCCGTCCGGTAGCTGTTGAGGGGGAGGGGCCCGGAGCCTTTGGTTTGCATGGGGGTATCATTGGAAGGGCGGATGATATGGTAGTGGTTCGAGGGGTAAACCTCTACCCCAGTGCGATCGAGGCGGTTGTTCGAGGCTTGGATGGGATCGGGGAATACTTGGTCGAGGTCGATGAGCGCGGAGCCCTGCCAGAGGTCAGCCTGATCGCAGAGATGCTGGAGGGGCAATCGGTTGAGAGCGAACTTGAGGCCCGCCTCCGTGCTGTTTTTTCTATGAGAATCCCTGTAAGAGCGGTTCGTCCTGGCGATCTGCCGGGTCACGAAGTAAAGGCCAAGCGGTGGAAAGTGATCAGGTAATGATAGATGTTCAAAATGTAAGCAAGGTGTATGAGATGCCGGGGGAGGCCGTTCGCGCCCTCGCCGGCATCGAGTTCCAGGTAAAATCGGGAAAGACCGCAGCAGTCGTTGGTCCCTCGGGGAGCGGAAAAACAACCCTGCTGAATCTTCTAGGGGCGTTGGACCAGCCCAGTGAGGGCAAGATAGTCATCGATGGCAATGATCTCTCCTCCTTTGGTGAAGAGGAGGCCGCGACTTTCCGAAATCGCTCTCTGGGTTTCGTCTTCCAGCACCATCATCTGCTGCCGCAGTGCACCCTTCTGGAAAATGTGGTTCTTCCCCGTCTTGCCGGGGGTTGGGAGGAAGCCGAATCAGAGACTGCGGCGAGGGCGGAGACATTGCTCGAAAATGTCGGCCTTCAGGACCGGCTTACCCACTTTCCGCACCAGCTTTCTGGTGGGGAGCGATTGCGCGCGGCTCTAGCCCGGGCACTTGTCAATCAGCCAAAATTGATTCTTGCGGATGAGCCTACGGGCTCGCTCGATCTTGAGACAACAGAAGTGGTCGCAGAGCTTCTGGGGCGGCTGAATTCTGAGATGGGCGTCACCCTCGTAGTCGTTACCCACAATCTCGCTCTGGCCCAGAGGATGGAAAGTCACTTTGAGCTCCGCGGCGGGCAATTGGAGAAGCAATGAATGTGCTCAAGTTCATCCGGCGCGGGATCTGGCACTACAAGCTCTCCTATTTAGGGGTCGGCGCTGGAGCGGTTCTTGGCGCTACCGTCTTGCTCGGAGCTCTTATTGCCGGGGATTCGGTAAAGGAAACTCTTCGTCAGGTTGCGGGTCAACGTGTTGGCCAGGTTGGCCATGTGTTTGTGGCGGGAGAGGGGTTTTTTCGAGATGCCCTCGCTGATGATGTTGAGAACAAGGACCTCAGGGTTGCGCCGGTTCTCCTCCTACGGGGGCAGCTCAACGCATCGGCGACTGGCAGGGCTCAAGGGAGTGTACAGATTCTTGGCGTAGACGACCGGTTCTGGGGGTTTTCACCAGAAGAGAGGAGTGCGGTGGCGCTCGAGTCCCGGGAGGTAGGAGTGAACAGTTATCTGGCAGAGTCCCTAGATCTCCAAGAGAGCGACTCTGTCATCATTCGTCTCCAAGAGCCCGGCATGCTTTCCCGCGACGCCCCCCTCTCCGGAGAGGCTGAAGATGTTATCAGTTTCCGGGCAAAGGTCAGGAAGGTTGTGGGCCCAAATCAGTTCGGCCGATTCAACCTCCAAGCCACTCAGCTACCCGTGCCCACCATTTTTGTGCCCTTAAGCCGGTTACAGCAAGTAGTCGAACAGCCCGGTCGGGCCAATCTGCTCCTTTTGTCTGCGGAGGAAGAGGGATCAGTTGGTAGTAATGAGTTGGCCAGCCAGATCAGGAGCGAGATGGCTTTGGAGGACTATGGCCTTTCCCTTGTGGATGTGCCTTTGGCTAACGCCTCGGAGATCAGATCAAGCCGCATTTTCTTCGAGGACCCGATCGTCCGAGTAGTTCAAGAGCGGTTTCCCGCCATGGTGCCGGTAACCAGTTATCTCATTAACACCTACGCTGCGAATGGGAAGGAAACGCCGTATTCCATGGTAGCGGCGGTGCGGGCAGAGGGAGCCTCTTTCCTGCCTCAGGACATGAAAGGGGAGGACATCGTGGTCAATGAGTGGCTGGCGGAAGACCTCGATTTGGAATCCGGTCAGGAATTAAGCTTATCCTTTTTCAAATTGGTTCGGGGAAATGAGTTAGAAGAATCCACGGCGAATTTCCGGGTGCGAAAGAGCATCAACCTTGAGGGGCTTGCCGCGGATCAGCTTTGGATGCCGGACTTCCCGGGGGTGGCGGAGGCGGAGGATGCCCAGGACTGGGCTCCGGGATTGCCTCTCGATCTCGGCAGGATCAGGCAAAAAGATGAGGATTATTGGGATGATTATCGGGGAACCCCAAAGGCCTTTATTTCTGAGGAAAAGGGGACGGAGCTATTTGGCAACCGGTGGGGAAATTTCACATCTCTCCGGGTGCCAACTGCGGAGGTTTCCACGGTGAACCTCGAGGATGAATTGCTGCCACTCCTCCGGCCAGAGATGGCCGGCTTACTTCTGCGTAACCTAGGAGATGAAGCAAGAGCAGCAGCGAAATCCCCAGTCGATATCGCGGGCCTTTTTCTCAGTATGAGCGTATTCCTGATTGTGGCGTCCATTGCTCTGACAGCGATGCTCTTTCGGTTCAACGTCGAGCAGCGCAACAGGGAGAGTGGGCTGCTTGCTGCGGTGGGGGTCTCACCGAGAAAGGTTCTCCGGTGGCGCCTCGTGGAAGGGTTCATCATTGTGTTAGTAAGCGGGGGAGTCGGGCTGGCCCTAGCAATCACCTACTCGACCTGGATTCTTCGCTTTCTGGAAACAATATGGAGTGATGGGATGAGCGGGCCATTCTTCATGCTTCACCTGAATCCCAACAGTGTATTCGTCGGATTAGGGGTCTTCATTTTTCTGTCCATGGCTGCTATCTACTACTCAATGCGGAAGCAGGCTCGGAGAAGTGCAACCATGCGGTTGGAGGCAGGAACCGAGGAGGCCCGGGGGCGCCCCCGGATCTGGCGATTTGCATCTACGGGGGCGCTCTGTTTGCTTGTAGCGGCAGGAAGCCTCCTTGGGAGAGAGTCGATTGGGGCTCAGGCTGCCTTTTTCCTTTCCGGGATGTTTCTTCTGGTTGCGGGGCTGCTGACTTACCGGGCGTGGCTCGAACGTATAGCGAAGAAGAGATATCCCTCCATGTCTACTAGAGCGATGGCGACCCTGAACAGTGTTCGCCGACCGGCGCGAAGCCTGGTGGTAGTTGGGATCATGGCGTGCGGAATTTTTCTCGTTATTTCTGTTACAGCCTCACGAAAGTACGTTGGGGAAGAGTGGGCGGAAAAGGAAAGTGGGGCCGGAGGGTTCGGCTTTTGGATCGAAACGACAAGCCCGATCAATCGAGCAGCTGACGCCAAGAAGGATCCTGATTATTTTGAGCTGGGAGACCTCAGGGATATTCTCGGTGCCATCGTCCCCTTCCGAATGGGCGTGGGAGACGATGCTAGCTGCTTTAACTTAAATACGGCAGCCCGCCCCCGATTGATTGCGACCGATACCGGGGCCTTAGCAGAGCGAGGGGCCTTTACCCTCAAGGCAGTTTCCGAAGGAGCGAATAAGGAGGACGGCTGGAAGCTCCTGGGGCAACGAGCCGAGCCGAGGGTGCTTCCTGCATTTGTCGATGAGACAACGATGATGTGGGTTCTTAAGAAGAAAGTTGGAGATCGAATTACCTATCAGGATGAGCGGGGGAAGGATTTTCAGGTAGAAATTGTAGGAGCGTTAGCCGATAGCGTTTTCCAAGGAAACATGATCGTTGACGAGGCCGCCTTTCTTAGGTTGTTCCCCTCGCAGGAGGGCTACCGCCTGTTTCTGGCGGACGCTTCCGACGACACCGAGCAGGCGCTGGAAGCGCTGCAGAAAGCCACTGCAGATCGTGGAGGCGCAGTTTCTCTTACGCAGGAAAGGCTCGAAAGCTTTAACAACGTGCAGAATACCTATATTTCGATTTTCCACGTCCTTGGAGGTCTCGGTCTCATTCTGGGGAGTGCAGGACTCGGAGTTGTGACAGCTCGTAATCTTGCCGAAAGGCGGAATGAATTTGCCGTTCTCAACGTCATCGGGGTGGCCCACCGGGAAATCCGAAGGATTATTTTCAAGGAGGTGAGATCCTTTATTGGCTGGGCTCTTGTGGTCGGCCTCGGGGCCTCATGCGTAGCAATACTGCCTGTGTTCTCAGAAGCCCCGCCGGAACAAACCCTGTTTGGTCTAGGGGTAATGGTTGTGCTTATCGGCGTAAATAGTCTGTTCTGGGCCTTTGTTGGCTATCTTACCGCCTATCGCAGAAGATCTGGAATCAGGATCTGAAGCCGACTCTGTTTCTTGTGCTTCCTGGGTCGCTACCTAGGCTTCCACTGTGAAAGCTCTTATCCTGGTATTATTAACGTTAGCGCCTATGGCCCGCGGCGGGGACTGGGTTGATCTCTGGACGGGTGAGGCTCCGGGGGCCAAACGCCCGCCGGCCGGGACCGAAACTGGCGGAAGCAACTGGAGATTTTCTCATACGGAAATTCCCCAGTACAGTTTGTTTCCAGCAAAAAAACCGAATGGAACGGGGGTGGTGATTTTGCCAGGTGGGGGCTATGCCAACCTCGCAGCAGATCACGAAGGGCGGCAAGTTGGAGAGTGGTTCGCCAAACGGGGAGTAACGGCCATGGTGGTCAAATATAGGGTTAGCTCCAACCCTGCCCTTGGATATCATTATCCCATCCCTCAAATGGATGTTCGGCGGGCGATCCGGACAATGAGGTCCATGTCGACGAAGTGGGCCGTGGATGCGGGTCGGATCGGCGTTCTGGGGTTTTCGGCCGGAGGCCACCTCTGCTCTACCGCAGTCACAATGTTCGATGACACATTCAAGCAGGAAACACAGGACCCTATCGACATGCTAAGCTGTCGGCCGAACTTTGGGATTCTCTGCTATCCTGTGATTGCAATGGGCCAGCCCTATTGCCACGGGGGGTCGGTGAGGAATTTACTGGGAGAGGCGCCCTCTCAGGAACTCCTCGACCGGAACAATACCGCATTACGAGTCACTAGTCGCACCCCTCCGATTTTTCTCGTCCACTCTGCCGATGACCGGGCAGTGCCTTTACGGAATGGCACGGAATTTGTGGCAGCTTGTGCGGAGAAGGGAGTTCCGGTGACCTGCCATATTTATGCCAAGGGAGGCCATGGTTATGGTCTGGGCCGGGCTGGAGAATCCAAAAACTGGCCTGCCCGCCTCGAAGATTGGATGCGAAGCCACGGATGGATGGAGTGATCCGCGACCATGGACTGCTATCTGGCAGCAGTTTCCTGCGCTAGCGGCTCAGCTCTCTGGCGAGTTCGTCTCGGGTTCGCCGTCCTCTCCGCTGAAATCGACTTTCTCCACAGTGGCTCCTTTCCTTAGGTTGGCGGCGAAGTTACGCAGTGCGTTCCGGCGTTTCTCAAATTCCACCCGATGGGTAATGTCCTCCTGAACCTCCTCAAAAGCTCGGACCACAGCCGGTTTGATCTCAGCGATCTTAAGAATGTGGTAGGAGTGCTCGTAGGCGATGACGGGGCTGACCTCCTCGAGCCGCATCGTGAACATGATTGATTCAATCGGGTTTGATGGCCGATCGAAAGTAATCCAGCCCAGGTCAATTTCTCCCGATTCTTTCTCGGTCTCTGCCTTCGCGATTTCCTCGAAGTTGGCACCATCAACAAGCGCTTCGCGGAGCTCACCCATCTCTTCCAACAAGAGGACAGGATCCTCATGTTTCTCAAGAGACTTCATGAAATGAAGGACTCGCACTTCGGCAGTAGTCCGAAATTCTCTTTCGTTGTCCTTGTAGTAGTTCCGGACGTCCTGATCAGAGACATCCGTTTTGCCCGCCAGAACTCCATCGAGAAACTTCTCCATACGCAAGTTGGCCTCGCACTCATCCTGCAGACTGTCGCGCTGCGCCTCCAGCATGTCCCAGCTTGCACCATGTTTACGATATTCCTTCAGGGTGCCCTCAAGCCGCTCCTTGATCTCATCTTCAGGGAGATCAGGGAATTGAGATTCGGCCTCCTGTGCGATTAAGACCGAATCGATGACCTCTTCCTCCGCCTGCTCCATGAACTCGGGATCCCGTTCGCAACAAGATACTTGCAGGCGGGCCTCGGCTTCAGACTTGATCCGGGCAAAGGCATCCTCAAGAAGATTTGGGTCGATAAGTTCTCCGTTAACGCGAAGCATAGCTGAGAGGTAGCGGCGGAGGACTCAATCGCCAATCCGAAAGAATATCTCAGTTTGCCACGATATTCACCAGGCGGCCGGGAACAACGATGACCTTCCGGACGGTCAGGCCCTCTATGAGCCCCGCAATTTTGGAGTCTGCCAGCGCAGAGGATTCCAATTCCTCATTCGAAGCCGCGGCATCCACTTGTATCCGGGACCGGACTTTTCCGTTTACCTGGACAACCATTTCGATCTCATTTTCCACCAGCAGGGACTCGTCGTAGTCAGGCCAATCTGCCTCGAGACAGGAGCCCCCATACTCCAGCTGCTCCCAAAGTTCCTCGGTGAGGTGAGGGGCAAAAGGATTGAGCAAGATAAGGAAGGAGCGGAAAAGCTCGTGAGGGACTTCGTTCCCGGCAGTGAAAGCGTTAATGCATTCCATCATCTGGGAAATGGCGGTGTTAAACCGAAGTTTCTCGATGTCCTCCCCAACTTTCTTGATCGTAGCGTGCATGATCTTGAGGAGGGCGGGTTCCCCGGGATTGTCGCCGAGTTTGTCTCCATGGGCCCACTCGCCTTCCTGAGTGATGACCATGGCGACTCGCCAGACCTTGGCAAGGAAGCGCGAGACCCCCTCGACGCCCTGCGTATTCCAAGGCTTTACCTGCTCGAGCGGGCCCATGAACATCTCGTAGAGCCGGAATGCATCCGCGCCATACTCTGCTACCACGTCATCAGGATTAATGACGTTGCCGAGCGACTTGGACATCTTGCGGCCATCTTCTCCCATGATGAGGCCCTGATTCACGAGTTTCTGGAACGGCTCTGCAGTATTGAGATGCCCAAGGTCATTCAGGATCTTATGCCAGAAACGAGCGTAAAGCAGATGCAGCACGGCATGCTCAGTACCGCCAATGTAGAGGTCGACTCCTCCTGTATGGCCCGGGCCTCCAAGCCAGTAGTCTCTGGCCTCAGAAGAAATAAATCGCTCGCTATTCGTCGGGTCGCAGTAGCGCAGGTAATACCAGCATGACCCTGCCCACTGAGGCATGGTGTTTGTTTCGCGCCTCTTCCCATCGGAGACCTCGACCCAGTCGGTGGCTTTTGAGAGGAGAGGTTCGGGTTCTCCGGAGGGATTATAGTCTTCCAACTCTGGAGCGAGCAAAGGCAACTCACTTTCTGGCAGGGCTTCATGGTGGCCGTCCTTCCAGAGGATGGGGAAGGGCTCCCCCCAGTAGCGCTGGCGGGAGAAAAGCCAGTCGCGCAGCTTGTAGTTGGTCTGAGCCTCTCCATGATTGTGTTCCCCAAGCCACTCCTTGATTGTTCTTTTGGCTTCTGGGGTTGCCATTCCATCGAGAAAGCCTGAGTTCACGGCGCTGCCATCGCCGGTGAACCCTTGCCAGGCCGTGTCGTCTGCAGGCTCAACCACCTGGACGACCGGCAGGTCAAATTTGGTCGCGAACTCGAGATCGCGGCTATCGTGGCCGGGCACTGCCATGATGGCACCGGTTCCATAACCCATCATGACATAATCAGCGATCCACACCGGAATGGGTTCGTTATTGACCGGGTTGACGGCAAAAGCTCCCGTGGCGACACCCGTCTTCTCCTTGTTGAGCTCTCCACGCTCCATCTCAGACTTAGTCGCGCACAGCCTCCGATAGGAGGTGACGGCGTCTCGTTGTGGGTCGGTGGTGATCTGGTCTACCAGAGGGTGCTCTGGGGCGAGGACCATGTAGGTGGCGCCGAAAAGGGTGTCAGGCCTGGTGGTAAATACCTCGATCTCTGCGTCGTGAGTGGGTGCGAGGGGAAAAACGACGCGCGCGCCCTCGGACCGCCCGATCCAGTTACGCTGGAGCATCTTAATCCCTTCGGGCCAGTCGAGATCCTCCAGCTCGTCGATGAGCCGTTGCGCGTATGCAGTAATACGAAGCATCCACTGCTGGAGAGGACGCCGCTCTACGGCGTGCCCCTTCTCTTCCCACTCCGAGACTTCCTCATTGGCGAGGACCGTTCCAAGGCTGGGGCACCAGTTCACGGGAGCCTCTGCGACATAGGCGAGTCGCACATTATCGATTTGTTCCTTGGTCCAGCCCTGCTCTTCCAGTTCGGATACGGGCCGGGCCCGTTGGGAAGAGGCATCGAAGTAGCTATTGTAAATCTGCAGGAAGATCCATTGGGTCCAGCGTACGTATCCTGGATCCGTGGTATTTACCTCGCGATCCCAGTCGTAACAGAAGCCAAGCATCTTGAGCTGGCGCCGGAAGTTATTGATGTTGTTCTGTGTATTGATTCTTGGATGCTCTCCGGTCTTCCGGGCATGCTCTTCCGCGGGCAGGCCGAACGCGTCCCACCCCATCGGGTGGAGAACGTTGAAGCCGTTCTTGCGCTTGTAGCGAGTGATGATGTCAGTGGCGGTATAGCCTTCAGGGTGGCCTACATGCAGTCCAGCTCCGCTCGGGTAGGGAAACATGTCGAGCGCATAGAATTTGGGTGCGGCGCTATCGAAGTCAGGGTCACCCGGTCCGGGCATATGGAACGTCTTATTCTCGTCCCAACGCTCCTGCCACTTTGCCTCGAAAGTATCGAATGGGTAAGGTTTACGTCGGTCGCTCATGGTGGGTTCTTTGGTCCTGAAACGGGGCGGGAAGGTGGCAGATAAGCCGTAGCAGGGCAAGCGCCCTGCGTCAGGGTTACGGTGGCAGTTGGCGGAGAGCCCGCTATTCGATCGAATTGTAAATCAGTGGCTTGAGAGCATCCTCGAGAAGGAAGTCGAAGGGGAAGGTTTGCTCCATGGTGACTACGACGAGCTGATCAGCCGGCGAAATCCAGAAGTGGGTGCTCAACATGCCCCCCCAGCCGTATTCGCCGATGCGCCCTGCCTTGTTCCAATCTTTTTGGTCAACCTTCACTGAGAAGCCGAGGCCAAATCCCGTGCCGTGTCTCAAGTTCCCTGGGAACCTTATAGGCATCGCCGATGCAGGAAGGTGATTCCGGGTCATATTCTCCACGGTCTTCTTCTTGAGGAGCCTGTGCCCGTGCAGCTCCCCGCCATTTGCCATCATCTGCAGGAAGCGGGTATAGTCACGGATTGTCGAAGCGAGGCCCCCACCCCCCGAAAACATTCTGGTCTTGGCGCTGTAAGTAAACAGATCCGTGGTCCTTCTTTTTAATGCCCCTTTTTTGTTGGAGTCGTAAGCCACAGCTAGTCGTGTTCTTTTGTCCTCCGGGATCACGAAGCCCGTGTCGACCATTCCCAGTGGAGTAAAAATCTGAGACTGAAAGAATTGGTCGAGAGTCAGGCCTGAAACTCGCTCCACTACAGCGCCCAGAAGGTCCGTCGAAATTCCGTAAAGCCAACTCTCGCCGGGGTCAAAGGCCATCGGGATGAGCGCGGCCTGCCTATAAAACCTGGAAAGTGGGACTGTCTCGAGGAGGGAGCCGTTCTCCCGATGCGCCTCGTCTATCGGCTGAATTCCGATATTTCCGTAGGAATATCCCGAAGTATGACACAAGAGGTCTTTGACGGTGGCAGGGGTTTTCGGGATCCTCGCCTTACCATCTTTCCAGACCTTGGCGTTTTTAAACTCAGGCAGGTATTTGGAGACGGCGTCCTCGATGCGAAGTTCACCTCGCTCAACGAGCATCATTGCGGCAACCGAAGTCACAGCTTTTGTCATGGAATAGATACGAAAGATGGTGTCTGCCTCCATGGGTTTTTTGTTTTCGATGTCGCGGAGGCCAAACGTCTCCGAGTAGACAATTTTTCCTCTCCGGGTAACCATCACGGAGGCTCCGGCAATGTGCTTCTCGCGAATCAGAGACTGAACTTTGTCTCCAACCGACTGGAGCTTTTCCGAGGACATACCTACCGCGGCAGGGTCAGCGACGGGCAGTTCTTGGGGAGTGGGCTTTCTCGCCGTGGAGAGTCCGGGAATAAGAATCAGGAACAAGATGACCGCATATAGCTTCATGTGGGTGTTTGTCTCTGATCTTACGGAGGAAGGCAAGTGGCCTCCCCTCGGCTCATTTACAAGGGGCGGAAAACAGAACCCCGCCGCGGTAGCACCGAAACCACGGCGGGGCCTCTCTCGCTCTTCTCCGAAGAGAAGGAGCGAAGAATCTGTTACTCGTTGACCGGGAGGCCGGGAAGGCCTGAACCGGGCGATGAATCCTTAGCTGGGGAAAATCTGTAGCAAGATATATTGAGAAGGGAGGGGGTTACTCGCCAGAGAATTTCTTATTTTTTTCTTAGTAAGCGCCTTAATATCTGTAGGTCACAAGCAGGTCCCATTCTGGTCCCGGGTTAAGAGCGCTGAGAGAGCGATCCCTCTCGAAACGGCGCGGAGGTTAGATGGCCGGTTTTCGCACTTTATTGAGTGGAGCTGTTGAGGAGGATGAAGGAATGATCCCATTGCTGGTCGCGACACGGAATATACATAAAACCGAAGAAATAGCATCAATACTGGGGGAGGGATATCAAGTATCTGACCTTACAACGCTTCCGGGTGCTCCCGATGTTGAGGAGACGGGATCCACCTTTCTTGAGAATGCGGGGCTCAAGGCTGTTGCTATCAGTAGCGTGACTGGGTCATTAGTCCTGGCGGATGACTCGGGCCTTGAGGTTGATGCGCTTGAGGGAAGGCCGGGTGTCTACTCGGCTCGTTATGCCGGACTGGAGGCGAAAGACTCTGACAATAATATGAAGCTGCTCTCGGAGCTCGAGGGCGTGGGAGAGAACAGAAGAACCGCAAGGTTTCGTTGTGTCATGGTGCTGGCTGAGGCTGGGGAAATTCTGGAAGATTTCTCGGGCAGTGTGGAGGGGCGGATTCTGGAAAAGCCGCGAGGCGATGCCGGGTTTGGGTATGATCCTCTTTTCGTTCCTGGCGGCGAACGCAAATCGTTTGCAGAGTTGGGCCCGGATATTAAGAATGGCTTGAGCCATCGGGCCCGGGCGATGGAGGAGGTGTCGGTCTGGCTTTGGCACCGCCATGGCGGTATCCCCGGGGCTTCCCTGGATAAGGCGTGAGGGAGCCCATGAAACATGCGAAGTAGATCGACGCTTTTTCCCACAGCTGTTACCATGGGCAAAAATTCACAGTGGTGAGATGAGATGGAGCCCCATTCTTTTGGCCGCCACCTTCGTGGCATTAGCCTCTTCGTGTGCCCGTCATGAGGGTAGCTACCGTCCCCACTCCGCCACCGCCATTGTGGTCAATGGCAGGGCGAGTGTGCCCCGGGGGGCCCCGCTCGCAGTGAAGCGGGCGATTACAGCAGCGAACCGCATTCAGGGAATGCCCTACAAATGGGGCGGAGGCCACGCGCGGCTTAATGATTGGGGCTATGACTGCTCGGGTGCGACGTCCTATGTCCTTCGAAATGCCGGGTTGATTCAGGGCCAAATGCCTTCAAGAGGCTTTCTCCGGTATGGGCGTCGAGGCCATGGAGACTGGATTACAGTATGCGCCCTGAATGGGCATGTCTTTCTGCTCATTGCCGGGTTACGTTCTGATACTCAGGGAGCCTACCGTCAGGATGGCCCTCGCTGGCGGCCCTATCCCCGTTCGACGAGGGGCTATGTCCTAAGGCATCCGGTGGGTCTCTAAAAGGGAGCGGAGACTCGTCAATTTTCCTCAGCTTGTTGAATACGTTCGATGACCGCGGGTAGCTCCCGGGCGCTGCCAATGACATGGTCGGCAAGAGAGAAATCGCAACAGGAGGTGACACGATTGGGAATAGCGACATTGGCCATCCCGGCTGCCTTGGCCGCCTTGATCCCGTTGACCGAGTCCTCAATGACAAGACAGGACGCGGGGTCAATTCTCAGGCGTTGAGCGGCCTCGAGATAGAGGTCGGGGGCGGGCTTTATCCGAGGGGCATCATCGCGGCAGACGGTGATATCGAAGTGGTCCAGAAGGCCGATTTTGCTCAACCACCCATCGACCCAGCGATGCGATGAGCTGGAAACCACCCCCATTAAGAAACCGGATTTCCTGCCCCATTCCACAGCCTCAGGAATTCCAGTCATGGCCTGGGCTCCCTCCAGATTCTTTTCGATGGAAGCCTGACGGGCATCGTCGAGAGAAGACCATTCAATAGGAGCACCAGTCAGGCTTTCCAGGTGCGTTTTTGGAGACCAAGTCTCAAAGTCGGTTCCGATGCACTGGTTGAAGACTTCCAGAGGTAGTGCATGGCCGTGATCCTGAAATGTCTTGAGCCAAGCTTGGTAGATCGGCCATTCGGTGTCGACGATCAGACCGTCGAAATCGTAGAGGAGGGCGCGAGGAATTGTTTGCATCAAGAATAGGGTCAGATCAAGAGCTAGCGGAGGGAAGAGGGGGTATCTTTTCCTCGCCCCTTGGGAGCCGCGGGGGGAGAATGCCATATGCGCTCGATTCTGACCATTTCTCTTCTGGCCTGTAGCCATGCCGCGTTCAGTGCCCCAAAACCCGAAGTCCGGAAGCCCGATGAGGTTGTTGTCTACCGCAAGACCGAACAGGCCGAACTAGGAATCGAGATTTTCCGGCCGAAGGGGTGGAAAGCGGGAGATACTCGCTCCGCAGTGGTCTTTTTTTTCGGGGGAGGCTGGGTTGGGGGCTCTACCACCCAGTTTCATCCACAGGCTACGAGGCTGGCATCTCTTGGGGTAGTGGCCTACTGCGCAGATTACCGGGTCCAGAGTCGGCACAAAACGTCTCCTTTTGAGGCCGTAGCGGATGCCAAGGCCGCTATTCGTTGGATCTGGCGCAATGCGAAGAAGCAAGGTGTGAATCGGGATCGAATTGTTGCAGCTGGAGGGTCGGCAGGGGGACACCTTGCTGCCTGCTGTGGCTTGATTGCTGACCTCGATGATGTTCGGGAGGGAGAGCCCGGCTTTATTCCGGCGGCAATGGCCCTTTTTAACCCCGTGATTGACACCTCGCGGAAAGGATACGGATACGCAAAGTTGAAACAGCGTTACCGCGAACTCTCGCCGGTGGAGCACGTGCACCCCTTGGCTGCTCCCACCCTTGTGCAGGTGGGATCCGCAGATACCACAACGCCCCCCGCCGGACATAAGCTTTTCAAAGCCCGGATGGATAAGAAAGGACGTTCCTGTAATCTGTTTGTCTCAGAGGGCCAGAAACACGGCTTCTTCAACCCACGGGGAGACAACAGCCAATACTGGATGACGATGGGAAGAATGGAGGAATTCCTGCACAAGGAGGGACTGCTGACTGCTACTGGAAATTAGCAGCTAGGCTGTCTGGAGCCGTGCAGTTAACGCCGTTTCGCTTCCGGGTAGCGGGCGAGTATTCCTTTCATCTTGGCAAGGATTCCCGGCCTTTCCTTTGCAAGGTTTAGCTGCTCCACGGAGCTTTCTCCGTAATCGTAGAGTTCGAATTGGGCGGTCTTGGCTGGAGCCCCGGGCTTTTTCCATTCGACCATTCGATATCGCTCCGTCCTGATGGCCCTGCCTATGACTCCCCCCCGTCGTGGGTAGCAGTGGAAGGCATGGTCCCGCACTCGTAATTTGGGGTCCTTGAGAACCGGGAGGAGGCTTTTGCCGCTCATCGGCTGGGGGACTTCTGGCTGGGGCAGGCCACTGAGTTCAGCAAGGGTCGGAAACAGGTCCACGCTTTCCGCCAATTGTCTGGTGGAGCCGCCTTTCGCCGTCACACCCGGTGCAACAACAACGAGGGGGATCCGGTTGGCTTGCTCGTAGTTCGTGTGCTTGGTCCAGATGCCAAGATCTCCAAGGTGGAAGCCATGGTCTCCCCAGAGCACGACGATGGTGTTGCTGTCGAGGCGAAGGCGATCGAGCTCCGTCATTACTTTTCCGATTTGTGCGTCCATATAGCTGACACTCGCGTAATAACCGTGAACGAGCTGGCGTTTCAGTTTTTCTGTGTAGTCCTCATTTTTTGGAGGAACTGGAGAATACATGGCAATTTCTCCAGCGCGTTTATGAGCGATTCCCGGGGAGCCCTTGGGATGGTCCGGAAAGGGAGAAAGGGGAAACTTGGAAGGATCGTGAAGGTCCCAGTATCTCTGTGGAGCACTGAAGGGGAGGTGGGGGCGGACAAAACCGACCGCCATGAAAAATGGACCCTTACGGGTCTTGGCAGCCCGAAGCCGCTTGATGGCCTCTGCCGCAACTCTTCCATCGGCATAGTCCTCATCACGGGAATTTGTAGCTTCAAAAGCGGCGCCCCGCGGGAGAGAGCGAATCTGGTCGAGCTTCTGGTTGGTGAAGTAGGCTTCTTCCCGGGTGAGCTTTCCCCCTTCCGTACTGGCGGGGTCGAGATACTCGATCACCTTGTCGTGGAAATGCGGGACACTGAAGGATTCCGGGTCTCCTTCATTCCCGTGGCCGATATGAAAAATTTTACCCATCGATTCAGTGTGATAGCCATGTTGGGCAAAGAACTGGGGCATGGTAACGGCCTCTGGCATGGAGCGTCGCAGCTTATGGCCGAGTCCATAGAGTCCAGTTGCGGTGGAATGGGCTCCCAGCATCAGGGTAAATCGGGATGGAGCGCAAACTGCCTGATTGCAGTAGGCGAGGTCGAATCTCAGGCCTCGAGCGGCCAGTTGATCTAGATGGGGGGTCTTGGCGTATGGGTCGCCGTAGCAGCCCAAGGCAGGCTTCAAATCATCAACGAGAAGAAGGAGAATATTGGGATGGCCTGTGTGGGTGTCGTCCGCCCGGGCATTTGCCGGGTCCAGCATCAGTAGTGCAAGAGCGAGAGTAATTGAAATTCGGAAACGAGGTAGCATGGATTGAATTTAGCGGGGGGTACAAGGCTCCCACCAGCAAAAGTCACTTCGGCCGCTATTGCGGATTCGTGGTGGTCTTGCGGGGGGCTTTCCGTGAGAGAGGCGAAGGTGTCAGGCTTCCCGGATGGCACGGATCGCGCTGCCGATGTCAGGAGCCTTGAATGTCGAGGAGCCTGCTACCAGGACGTTTGCTCCCGCGGCGGTAGCCGCTGGGGCGGTCTGTGGATCGATCCCGCCATCGACCTCAATATGAAAAGAGAGGGAATGCTTGTCCCTGATCTGGACCGCCTTTTCCACCTTGGGCAGGACTTCTGGCATGAATGCCTGTCCCCCGAACCCGGGGACGACAGTCATGACCAGAAGTAAGTCGACCTGATCAAGATAAGGTTCCACTACTTCCAGAGGGGTGGCCGGGTTCAGAGCGATACCGGTCTTGCACCCTCCATCGCGGATTATCTCCAAGGTGCGAGCGACCTCGTGGCTAGCCTCCGGCTCGGCGTGAACGGAGATGAGGTCCGCCCCCGCTTCGAGAAACCTTGGGATGTAATGGTCAGGCTTCTCGATCATCAGATGGACATCGAGGAAAATGTCATTGGTTGCGTGAATTGCTTCCACCATTGCAGGTCCAAAGGAGATGTTCTCAACGAAATGCCCGTCCATGACGTCGAGGTGCAGCCAGTCTGCCCCAGCGGTAATCGCCCTCGAACATTCTTCCGCAATACGGGAAAAGTCTGCAGCCAAGACGGAGGGCGCGACGATCCGGTCGGCGTTGCTCCAGTTTTTCACGTCTTTTTTTTAGCCGGCCAGCGCTACTTTTCAAGACTTCCCAGTCTTTCGCAGATGGTGGGTCTCACGATTTGTGGAGTAGTGAATTTCGTGGTTTGGCTACTCCCGTCATTGTGCTTGCCTCTTGTGAGTGAGTGAAGACCTGATTATCGACCTCGCCAGCGATGCCTATTTCATGGGGCAGGCCTTGCGAGAGGCCCACAAGGCCTATGCGGCCGAAGAAGTGCCTATTGGGGCCGTGGTGGTGCGAGAGGGAGAGATAATCGCTCGGGGATGGAATCAGGTTGAGACCCTTCGTGACGCCACAGCGCACGCGGAAATGCTGGCGCTAACGGCAGCTCAGAACAGATTGGAAGACTGGCGCTTGGAGAAGTGTATTCTCTACGTGACCAAGGAGCCGTGTCCGATGTGTGCGGGAGCGATCGTTCACTGTCGCCCGGAGCGGGTGGTGTTCGGGTGCCCTGACCTGAAGGCGGGAGCTGCAGGGGGCTGGATCAACCTTCTGGAGTCCAACCCTCCTTTGAATCACCGTTGTGAAGCGACCGGAGGGGTGCTCGAAGATGAATGTGTAGAGCTTCTTCAGCGCTTCTTCCGTGAGGCCAGAGCGAAAACAGCGGCCAGGAGACACCGAGAGTCGGGGCCTGATGTCCCTTTTTTGGAATCACCGTGAACTGGCCGATCAGGGCCTCCTCCGCAGGAAACACATAAGACCGAGACCAATGGCCCCGAGCAGGGTTGAGGTCGGCTCCGGGACCTGAAAGGTTCCAGTAGGAAACGGTGGCGTAGCGGTGAGGTTCGTCCCGTTATCACTCCCCCCGTCAAAATTGTCATCGCCATCCCAAGCGTTGGGACCAGAGAATGTCCAATCGCTGGCATCGAACGTCCCGCCATTGGCGAGAACTCCATCATTCCTGTAAGACCATCCGTCTAAAGTGTCCCATGCCGTGCCGGTTCCGTCGGTATTGATGTCGCCGAAGACATCGATGACGGCCTCATCCCCTGCGAACGATCCGGTCGCGTCAAAGAAGAGCTCAATCGCGTCGTCGCCATTGTGATTGATCCCACTTCCTGCAACATGATCTGGCGCAATGCCAAACCATGAAGCGAAATCCGTATCCTCAGTAGCTACGAAGAAAAAACTTCCGGCCGCAAGGGGTTGACTTGGAAGAATGGCCTCAACGCCATCAGTTCCTCCACCATTGTTCGCGACACCAAGGGCGAAGTTTGAGAGGTCGGGTACAGCCGATGTGGCAAACAGCTCGACTCCTTTGGGATCTCCACCTGGTAGCGGCCCATCGAATACCCCCGTGATGATTAGCGCCCCATGTGAGGGGATGGCAAGGGTGGAGCAGAGAGCGAGTAGGGACAGCAGCTTCATAAGGGTCAATACAGGGGTCTAACCTAAATTTGTTAGGGTGTGAATCAGAATGTGAGCAGATTATGTTCCAATTAGGGTGAGTAGATATGGTTCCCATTGATACGCATTCAAGCTGTCCAAATTTTTATGGCTGATCGTCTTGATTCTCGTGCGTGCTTGCTGGGGTGCCGTCGGGCAGCCTAGGCTGTGCCCATGTCAGGGCCGGTTCATGCTGTCATTGGCACCGATGAGGGCAGGGTGTCAGAGGAGGCGCTTGCGCTTTTCAATGAGCTTAAGCCCGTTGGAGAGGCAGAGGAGTTCACGAACGATGTGATCGAGGGGACCGCAGCGAATGCGGAGGAAGCCTACCGGGCCTGCGCGAGGACGATTGAAGCGTTGCAAACTGTTGGGTTCTTTGGATCTGATAAGATCGTATGGCTCAAGGGTGCAAATTTTCTGGCTGATGACCGCACTGGTGGGTCGGAAAGGGCCAAGGAGGGAGTGGAGGACCTGCTTGAGGTCTTGAAGGCGGGCATTGGTAACGAGGTGACGTTTCTTATCAGTGCGGCGGCAATCGATAAGCGCCGCGGATTTTACAAATGGCTGCAAAAAAACGGCGAGGTTGCGACATTTGACAAGATCGATGTCTCCAAAGACGGCTGGGAGGATGAAGTAGCGTTGCTGGTGACCACCCGGGCCAAGGAGCTGGAACTCGCCTTCGAGCATGAAGCATTGGACTTGTTTGTCCAGATGGCTGGTGAAGAGACCCGTCAGATCGGGAATGAATTAGAGAAACTTAGTCTTTATCTCGGGGACAGGAGACTTATCGAATTGCAGGATGTCCGCCTGATTGTCCCCCTGAGTCGCAAGGGAGTGGTCTGGGAAATCGGAAGGGCCCTCGAGAGCCGGGATACCGCGCGGGCGATCTCTCTGGTTGACGCCCAGTTAGAGAAAGGGGAGAGCGCCATCGGGCTGATGCGAGCGGCGATCATCCCTACCATTCGCAATTTGTTTATGGCGCGGGTCCTCCTCGATTCCCATCCAAGGCTGCCCACGCACAACGGGCGCTCCTTCACCTCCGCCCTGAATCAGCTTCCGGATGGAGATATCGCCTGGCTACCCCGGACCAAGAGCGGAAGCGTCAACGCATGGGGACTGTTCTTCGCGGCCCGAAAAGCCGGACAAGTGACTATCAGCGAGATGAGCCAAGCATTGGAATCAGCCCTCAATGCGGATAAGTCTCTTGTCACGACCCAGCTGGATCCTCGAATGGTTCTTCATCGGTTAGTTGCTGAGCTTACCATGGGGATTGGGAAGAGACGCTCGAGGAAGAGCGCGTAATGAAGGGGCGACCCTTGAAAACGCGTTCTTGATAAACGGTCCAGTCGTGATGCCCTGAGAGGGTGAAAATCGTCATAACAGGTCTTATCGTGGGATTGGCCGCAGGATTGGCTGGAGCTCTTTGCGGAGTGGGCGGAGGAATTCTCATGGTTCCCGCTTTTGTCCTCGCTCTCGGAATGGGCCAGAAGCACGCAGTTGCAACATCGCTGGCAGTCGTGGTGGTGACCGCGCTGGCTGGGACAGCAAATCACGTCTTCAGGAAAAGTGACCTGATTGACTGGAGGCTCGTTGCCTGCACGGCCGTGGGTGCGGCAGTAGCGGCGTGGTATGGAACGGAGCTTATGAGAAACATGAGCAATCAGCAGCTCACCCGGATCTTCGGGATCCTCCTAATTCTCGTAGGAGCGCGAATGCTGATGCTTAAGACGGCCTAGCGCTCGGAGATTGGGGGAACCGGGGAAAGCTCCTGAGGCCCGACATACTCGGTAAGAGGGCGGTAAAGACGATTGTCCTCCAGCTGCTCCATGACTTGTGCGGTCCATCCGCTGGTTCGGGCAATGGCGAAGATGGGGGTAAAAAGATCCGTGGGAAGCCCCAGCGAATAGTAGACGGTAGCAGAGTAGAAATCGACATTGGCATTCAATCCCTTCCGCTCCTCCATGAGCTGGGCGATGCGTTCTGACATTTGCACCCACTTTGGTTCTCCGAGCTCCTCGGTCAACTTGCGAGCCATACGCTTCAAATGAGGAGCGCGTGGATCGAGAACTTTGTAGATCCTGTGCCCGATACCCATGATCTTGCGTTTGTTTGCAAGGGCATCCTCAATGTAGGCGTCTACCTTGTCCACGGACCCAATCTCCTCGAGCATTTTAATGACGCCTTCATTCGCACCTCCATGCAGAGGGCCCTTCAAAGTGCCAATCGCGGATGTGATAGCAGAATAAAAGTCCGAAAGGGTCGCAACAGTAACGCGAGCCGAGAAGGTAGAAGCGTTCATCCCGTGATCAGCATGGAGTATATATGCAACGTCGAGGGTTTTGGTGGCCTGCTCTCCGGGCTCCTCTCCTGTGTAGAGGTAGATGAAATGACCTGCTTCCGAGAGGTCTTCGCGAATAGGAGGGAGCTCAAGTCCCTGCCTGGCGCGGTGAAAATAGGCTACGATGGTTCCTACCTGAGCGCACAAGGACATGGCGACCTCCCGGTTTGCCGCATGGTCGGGCTCGCCGATATTTGCCCGATCGTCGTAAAGCCCAAGCATTGAGACCGCAGTTCGCAAAACGTCCATGGGTCCGGCGCCTTTTGGAGCGGCCTTGAGGTAGTCAATGACCCCCTGAGGAATCGCCCGCCTGCTGGCCAGATCCTGCTTGAATGCCTCCAGTTCAGAGAGCGTTGGTAGTTTCCGATGGTAAAGAAGGTAGACCACTTCCTCGTAGCAACAATGCTCTACGAGGTCATCGATGTGATAGCCGAGGTAGGAGAGGCGGCCCTCAAGGCCTTCGACGTTTGAGAGAACAGATTCGTTGGCGGTAACTCCTTCGAGGCCTTTGGCGTAATCGGACACAGATCAAATTGGGGATAGAAAATGTATGGCAGTCTCCCGGAACGGGACGATGCGCTCCGAGAAAAAAGCGGTCCAGACCGCAACGTGCAAGATGTAATGGATGAAGATTTCGAATCGTTTCTTGATTGGAGACTTTCCGGTGAAGTCTACCATCAGGACGTGGGAGCGGTTTACATGATTGCGATAGAGACAAGCAGTAGCCGGGGATCGGTGGCTCTTGCTCGGGGGCGCGAGGTCATCCGGTCCTTGGAATTTGAGGCCTCGAGACGGCCCTCAGAGCTTCTAATGGAGCCCCTTGGGGAGATTTTGGATCTCGTTGGGGAGGGGAGGATAGCGCTGGTTGTCGTTGGTACCGGGCCAGGCAGTTACAATGGCGCAAGGGTAGGAATTGCAGCAGGACAGGGTATAGGGATTGTCCATCGGTGCCCTACGGTTGGAATTTGCTCTCTGGAGGGCCTGCCGACGGTCCGAACCGGAGAGAGGTGTGTTGCCCTGAGTGATGCCAGAAGGGGCACATTTTGTAGTATCGATCTCAATAGGGGGAGGGTCTCTGCTGCTCCGGTCCTCTCTGAACACCTCCAGTTCGAAAAGAGGGCCCGGGTGGCAGCGGAGTATGGGGAGATCTTGGTGACATTGGATGAGGTGAGCCGCCTCGGGCTAAGCGAATACCAGATTCGTCCGGAGCTCCCCTCAGCGGCGTTCCTTCTTGAGTCGTGGCTGGGCCGGACAGATGAAGAGCAGGAGGAACTGGCTAGTGTCCCCCCCCAGCCTTTTTACCTGCGGCCCCCCCATATTACGAAACCGAAGGAAACCTTGGGGGGAGAGTAAGGAATCGCGCCGGGGCAATTCGGGCAGCTCATGTTTCGGAGCAGGCCAACCTGTTGCTAAGCGCTTGAGCCAGAGCTCAGGACCAGAGTTTGATGGCCTTCATGAGATTGGACTCTTGCTCCCTGCAGGGAGCACCGTTCCCATAGGTGATAGAATAATGATATCGCAGGAGCTCCTTTGCGAAGTCGGGCTCTTGGTCGCGCTCTGCAAGGGAGTGCAACTGCTGCCGCAGAGTGCGGCTGGGAGGCATGGGGTAACCGTGCTCCCGGCAGGCTTGTCGGAACCTGGTGAGATAACCCGGCGCGTTCGGAAGGAGGCCCTCTGACACTAATTGCGCCCCTTTTGGTGATCTTCGCCGAAGGCGGAGCAGAACCAGGCACACAGGAAGGAGACCAAGCCCCGCGCTGAGGGCGAGATAGGTCCAGAGGCTTCTGGCGCGGTCTTGGGCGGCGGCGGAAGAATCCAAATCGAGGAGGTCGTTTTCCATCAGCGGCAAAGGATCGTTGGCGTCGGCAAGATCAAGTGGGGTTCTTGCTCCGGGAGGCGTGGTGTCGAAGACAACCCAGCCTACGTCCTCGAGATAAATCTCGGTCCAAGCGTGGGCCTCACTGGCGCGGAACATCAGGTATCCAGGCCCCTCATACCACTTGCCCCCGCTCCAACCATAGGCAATACGAGAAGGGATATTCAGGGCTCTGCAGAGGAGAGCGCCAGCGGTAGCAAAGAACTCGCAATGGCCTCGTTTCTCGTCCCTTAAGAAATTCAGAACGGGATCGATTCCCTTGGGGTTTTCGATCTCGAGGGAATACTGGAAATTCTGCCAGAGAAGGTTCCGCAGGCCGACCAGCCGCGAAGCGGCATCGCCGAGCGTCTTACTGGAAAGATTGATGATTTCATCGCGGAGCTCTTCGCTGGATGGAAGTTGTAAGCGTGGAGAGTCCTCAGGGAGATCAGGAAACCTGAGGTTTGGGAGCTCGCCGGATTCTAGAAGACCGGTCAGGGTGACGGTTTTTGCCGCTACCTCGTAAGTGTATCCCTTCTCGGGATTCTTCGCAGGGTTGAGGCGAAAAATGCCTGGGTCCACGTGCCGGAGCTGCGGCACCCAGCCTTGGGTCGCTCCCTGTGGGGCGGTGAAGAGGTCTTCTCCACGGGGGTGGGAGGCTTGGATAATTTCTCCCCTGAGCAGGGGGCCGGGACGAGTTTCCGGTTGGCTCAGATTGACCCTGCCGCCCTCGTCAGGGGTGAGCAAAGCGGGAGGCATTCCAACGGGAGTCCATGTTGCGGCATCAAACCGCTCCAGTGCGAAGGCTCGAAGGTATGCCCTGCTGCGGAGAAGGAATCCGGTTGTTGAAGGGTCCCGCGGGCGGAAAAAAATCTCGGGTTTGTTTGAGGGGCGGGCGTTGCTGGTGAGGGGAAGGGGACGGCGCCCTTTCGTATCCCAGAGCCAGTTTCCGGAAATACTGCTCCCGTGTGAGGAAAGATCCTCGTCGGAGCTACTTTGAGTAGCCTCGCGCCCTTGAACGGAGAGCGACTCTGAAAGACGCAGCGAGAGGGATTCGGCGTGGGATGGGATCACAGTAAGGAAGCACAGGAAGAGGCACTCAATGCTCAAGATGCCAAGGCCGACAGCGAGGTAATCGGACCACGAAGGTCGCCGGAGAGATCGAGCAACACTGCCTGCCGGTCGTGCCCGACGTTGCCAAAGGCCAATTCCGAGGACGAGGACAAGGACGGCCAGACAGTTGCGGAGGACAGGATGCAGTTCTTCTGGCAAGCCGCGAAGCAGGGCGTAGGCGGCGACGACTGTGAGAGCGAGGAAGATGCTGCGCATTCGAGTGTTCCCGGTCAGCCGGGCAGGACAAGAGGTTTGCTCATGGGGCGGGGCTACGAACCTTAAGAGTTCTTGCCCCATAGTTATGCTGGCGAATGTCCACACTGATGGCAGGCCTCCTCGGGAGAGTATCGGCCCAAGATTCCTTAGGCATATCGGAGATGATAATGAGGGAGTCCTCATCCGCGATCCGCTCCATGATTGGAATTAGGTCATGAGCTTCGGTGTCATGCCGGCGTTGTGCCCGAGTCAGTGAGACAAGGAGGTTGCCGAAACTACTCCTGGAGCTCACGGGAAGAGGGTCCCATTGATTAAAATCAGCGAGAAAGGTTGTCGGGATGCCATGTTGACGAAGGTGACGCAGTGTCCCGCACGCGAGCGAGAGGGCCCATTCGAAGCGGTCTGCGCGGATCAATTGACCCGACATGCCAAAGGAGTGGAAAAGCACGACGCAATGTCTGGGGTAGAAGCCCGGGGGGTCATTCTCGCGAACCCGCAGGCCCCTGCACCGGGTGAATGAGCGTGCGGAGGCAGGCCAGTGGATGTGTTTGGCTGGGTCTCCCGCCTGCCAAGGGCGGATTCCTCGCGGCTCCCCGGGGGCTTGGCCAGAGGTGATGCCGGGTAGCAGGGAGGCATCATGGAGGGATCCCTGAGTGGAAAGCTCCCGCGGAGTCAGCGGCCGGGGGAAAACAAGAATCTCGTGAGAGATCAACCCGGAGGCTTTCAGGGAAAAGAGGCCGAGGGGCATGGTCGTTTTCAGAGAATACTCGTGTTCAGAAAGGGCGCTGCGCCCGGGAATTGTTCCCCGTAGATGGACCTCTGAAGCGGAACCAGCTGCAGTCCAGGGGGCAAAGCTCCGGATTTCGACCTGCCCGGCAAGCCTGAGAGCGATCCTGATCTGGAAAGCGTCCAGAACACTACGCTCGTTATGGAGGAGAACCCTCAGATCAAAAGGGTGATCAGCATAGACTCTTGTCGGCGCCCGGAGACTGAGCGAAAGGGAGGCAAGATTTTTCCGGACGAGGAACCAGGCTCCTGCGAGCAGGAGGCCTCCACTCAATCCGAGGGTGATGAGAATGCCGTCCGATCGAACCCCCCCGAGGGTTATCAGAGCGAGGGAGGCCCCGAGGAGGATGGCACCGCGGCGGGTCAGCATGGGTAGTAAGCTCGGGAGAGGGTTCGAGGATGTTTTAGATCTTGGTGCGGTAAAGCGGGGTGTTGCTTAACGAGGATCAGACGGGCTCTTCAGGGGACAGGGGTCTGATCCAGAGCGGCGTCGAGAAGGGGATCTGGGTCCAAGGTGTCATCGGTCAAAAGTCGATGACGGAGAACGTGGGGATAGACCGCCTGCACGTGATCGGGGTGAACAGCGCTCTGGCCCTCAAGAAGTGCAAACGCGCGCGCGGCAGACTGGAGCGCCAGAGTGCCGCGGACGGAGATTGCATGGTCCTGACCGGTAAGAGACCTCGCTGTCTGGCAGAGGGCGAGAAGGTAGCGCTGAAGGTTGTCTGAGATCGGAACTTCCGTGACCTCTTCCTGAAGGATGGTGAGATCTTCAATGGAGAGCACGGGGTGGGGGGCCTGTTCTGAGGGGGAGGGAGGCCCACTTCCATGAAGTTTCAGAATGGCGAGCTGGCACTCCTCGGAAGGCAGTGCCATTGGAATCGAAAGAAGGAATCTGTCCAGCTGTGGCTCCGGAAGAGGGAATGTCCCGGTGGAGGAGGTGTCATTCTGGGTTGCCACTACGAGGAAGGGGTCGGGAAGTTTTTTAGTTTCTCCGTCCACGGACACTTGCCGCTCGTTCATGGATTCAAGGAGAGCCGACTGCGTCCGGGGTGAAGCCCGATTGATTTCGTCGGCGAGAAGAAGGTTGGAGAACACGGGCCCTGGGATAAAATCAAAGTCGCCACTCTGCTGCCGGTAAAGATTGTAACCAATGATATCCGAAGGAAGCAGGTCCGGCGTAAATTGAAGCCGCTTGAACATTCCGCCGAGAGACATCGCAAGGGTTGAGGCAAGGGATGTTTTTCCAATCCCCGGGGGACCTGTCACAAGCGCGTGGCCGCGCGCGAGAAGGGCGGTGAGGAGCAGGTCCGCTGCACGCTCCGACCCTAGAATTGTCTCATTGAGCGTTGCCCGGAGGGTCTGTAGAGAAGCTTGGAGCACATGGATGAGTTACCTCGTAACAGCCCGGGGGAAAATCGGAAACTTACGGGAGGGACACAGCCCCACAGAGAGCGACGGGGAGTTAAGCGGCTTTAAAGTACTGTTTTTTCGGGAAAGATCGTTCTCAAGGCCCTATTCCCGGTTAATTTCTACGGCAATCTTGGCAATGGCGGCCGGGTAAATCTTGTGTTCCTCGCCCTGAATCCTGGCGTGGAGAGAGCCCGGGGTATCATCGGGATGAACAGGGACTCTGGCTTGGGCGATAATGGGGCCGGTGTCCATTCCTGTATCGACATAATGGACGGTGCACCCGCTCTGACGAGCTCCCGCCTCTACAGCCTGGGCCCATGCGTCGAGGCCGGGAAAATCGGGGAGAAGAGAAGGGTGAATATTGATGATTCGCCCGGGAAAGGCATCGAGAAGAGGAGGCCGGAGGAGTCGCATGAACCCCGCGAGGCAAATCAATTCTACCCCAGCCTGTTTGAGAATGTCCGCGGTTTCTCTCTGCGCGTCCTCCGGAAACTTGGAGTGGAGGCCCCTGCAGTCGATCAGCCCCGTGGGTAATCCTGCCTGTGCCGCTCTCTTGAGAATATAGGCATGCGGAATATCGCTGAGGACCATGACGATTTCAGCTTCCAACTTACCATCTTGGATAGCATCGAGGATGGCTTGCATATTGGAGCCAAAGCCGGAGCCCAGAATACCGAGACGAATCACCCCGGAAGGCTAGGAGCGGATGCTCCGTGAGACAAGCGCAGGTAGTCAATCCAGTGTTCAGGGGGCCCATTTTATCAGGCTTGAGGGTTGGGCGGTGCTCTCCTTTCACTTGCTCAGATTAAAGAAGGGCGGCATAGTGCGGAGGCTTTGAGTATGGCAAAATCCATGGTCATGGACCTCGGCGGCTTGTTGCCGCCATGCTTCATGGAGACGGCACCCGACCTGGTAGGATTTTCCAGCACCTTCAGGGTTCTGTCGCCCGAAGAGGTCTTGAGCAACAGTTGCTGACTTTGTTGGCACTAAAATGATAATTTCCCCAAGCTCCCGGAAGTATGCACGACCCCCGTATTGATCAGCTCGCAGGGCAACTAGTTCGCCACTCCACTAACCTCAAGAGGGGCGAAAAAGTTCTCATTGACCTTTATGATGTCCCGGAAGAAGTGGGGATCGCCTTAGTCCGCGAGGCGCGCCGGCGTGGCGCAGTTCCGTTCGTGGCGATGAATTCTATGCGGGTTGCACGGGAGCTCTTGGTGGGCGCCACGGATGAACAGTATCGGCTGACGGCCAAGCACCGGATGGCCGAAATGCGGGATATGAATGCTTATATTGCTGTGCGAGGGAGCCACAATATCGCGGAATTGAGTGATGTGCCTCCAGGGCGAATGGATCTGGCTCAGGGGCATACTCGCAGGGTCCTGCGTCACCGGGTGGAAAAAACAAAGTGGTGCGTATTGCGCTGGCCCCATGCGGCAATGGCCCAGCAGGCCGGAATGAGCACGGAAGCCTTCGAGGATTTTTACTTTCGGGTTTGCCTTCTGAACTACAAGGCCATGAAGCCTGCGATGAACGCCCTGGGCCGTCTGATGACAAAAACCGAGCGCGTTCATATCAAGGGCCCGGGGACCGATCTGGAATTTTCGATCAAGGATATTCCCGCGATTCCCTGTGGCGGTGAATGCAACATTCCTGATGGGGAGTGTTTTACCGCTCCGGTCAAGAACTCGGTCAATGGGGTCATTACGCACAATGCCGCGACGATTTATAATGGGATCCCATTTGATGGTATCAGGTTGGAATTTGAGAACGGCAAGATCGTAAACGCAGAGGCAGAAGGCAAAAACCGGGAGATTAACAAGATACTCGATGCAGATGAAGGCGCGCGCTATATCGGGGAATTTGCCTTGGGGTTTAATCCGGAAATCCGTGAGCCCATGCGTGATATACTGTTTGATGAAAAAATTGCCGGGTCCTTCCATTTCACCCCCGGGCAGGCCTATGACGAGGCCAGCAATGGCAACAAGTCAAAGGTGCACTGGGACATGGTGAGTATCCAGCGCAGCGATCATGGAGGTGGCGAGATCTGGTTTGATGGTAAGCTGGTCCGAAAAGATGGAAAGTTTCTGCCGAAGTCCCTCCATGGTCTAAACTGGTAGGAGTTGGATCTTGGGGGGAACGAGCGGTCAGCTGGATAGGGGAAGAAGGCCCGTCGAATCGCCTTGGAAATAGTAAGGAAACCTGAAACGTTCAGGTCTGATGCTTCGACCGGTAGTTGTATGGGCGCTCCTTGTCTGCAGTTCATTGGCCCAGAGCTACGTCGGAAGCAGGGAGAAAGCGCCGGCTCCCGACCGAGAATTTCGGGCGGCGTGGATCGCCTGCGTCTACAACATTGACTGGCCTTCGAGAAAGGGACTGAGCGCCCAGCGGCAGCAGGCCGAGCTGACCCGGATTCTCGACCGGATGGCGTCATTGCGGATGAACGCAGTGATTTTCCAGGTGCGCCCCCAAGCGGATGCCCTATATCGATCGCGGATTGAGCCTTGGTCCCCGTGGCTCACAGGCACTATGGGAAGAGATCCGGGCTACGATCCGCTCGCTTACTGTATTAAGCAGGCCCACGCTCGCAATATCGAGGTTCATGCATGGTTTAATCCATTTCGGGCAACGCCTCACAGGGACCATCAGGTTTCTCCAGATCACGTTTCGCGGACCCACCCCTCAATTATACGCGACTTCAAGCTCCACCGGTGGATGGACCCGGCGAGCAGCTTTACGAGGCGCCGGGCCTTGGACGTCATAGCCGATGTAGTGAGGCGTTACGACGTAGACGGAATCCATATTGACGATTATTTCTACCCTTATCCCGATCTTGTCAAAGGACGGCCAACCCCTGACTTTCCAGATGGCAAGACCCCTTCGCAGCGGCGGGTTTATGTGGACTCCTTCGTGCGGGGCATGTATTCGAAGGTGAAGGGGATCAAGCCATGGGTGCGCGTTGGGATCAGCCCTTTTGGAATCTGGAAGCCAGGAGTCCCCCAGGGAACTATGGCTCATATTAACGCCTATGAACATCTGGCTGCAGACTCCCGGAAGTGGCTGGCTTCAGGGTGGTGTGATTACCTTTCTCCCCAGCTCTACTGGCGGATCAAAGGGCCTCAGAGTTTTCCTGTGCTCCTTGAATGGTGGCGAGCTCAGGGCGTCCGTCCGGTGTGGCCCGGACTAGCGACAGCACGTATCAAGTCCACCGAGGATCCAGGTCGGCCTGCCAGCGAAATGGTGAACCAGTTACGGCTCTCTCGTAGTGTAGGCCGAAATTACGCTGGGCATGTTCATTGGAGCGCGAAGTCCATTATGGAAAATCGAGGGGGAATTACCACGGCATTAAGCAAGAGTATCTACACTCACCCTGCCCTCGTGCCACCCATGCCGTGGCTAAGCAAGACGAGGCCTCAGGCGCCGCGGGTGCGTGCGAGCACGAGTAAAGGATTGACCCTTCTGCAATGGTCCAAGGTTTCGTCTGCCACTAAGTATGTTGTCCAAGCCCGTTACGGCTCCAGTTGGAACACTTACGCCGTGACACATGGGTCCCGTCTGAATGTGAGCCTTAGGGGCTCTCCAGATGCTATTGCGGTTAGCAGTGTAGATCGCTACGGGATCGCTTCGGATGCGAACGTCGTGGGGCGGCGATAGAGAATGAGAGGATGCATGGCTACCGGGGATTGGCCCTTCCTCTATCCGCGGCGGGGAAAATAGATTGCCTAAAGCTGATATTTAAGAGAAATTAAAACGTTCGCTCAACAAAGCTCCTTCTAATGAACCTCCGCTTCTTCGTCACCTCAGTAGGAGCCCTGATTCTGGCATGGTTGGCACTAACCTTTTTCCGGGAAGTGCCAATGGAAAGCTACCTTCGCCCCTCTCCTTCAAGTGCGATCTCCACCGAGGAAGAATCGCAGGAGAGTATCATCGGAGAGAAGGACCCTGATCAAGTGGCCGCACACGGGGATGTTGCAGGCAAATAAAGAGTGATGGGAGAGCTGTTAGCGGGGGGCATTGACTGGGGCTCCAAGGGAATGGCCCGGGAGACCGCCAGATCCTAGGCCCCCTGTCCGGATATAGTTTTTGGAAGGGGCCATCTTCTTCCTTGTTTCCTACGGGATGCCGCAGGCAAGATCGCTTCCCGGCAGGTAATCACTCAGTCCCTGCTGCCCCTGGACGATGGCTGTAACCCTTAAATGTGCTGCTTGTGGCGCCGAAGTCGTTTTTGAGGAGCTCAACTCAAAAGCAGAAAAAACGTGCCCCGGGTGCCAGGTGAAAGTTCGCTACCGCGAATGCGATGAGCAAATGGCAATTCCTGTCAGTATGGCTCTCCCGGAAGAATTTGCCCCCATCGACTTGAGTTCGGTCGCAGACAAATCGGCCCTCCTGGTGGAGCGCTACAAGAAACCCGACGCCGAATCCTCCGAAAGCGAAACGACGGATGTCACTCTTGCCAGAGCACTGAAGGCTCTTGCTGAGAGCGTGGGAGTTTTGGATGAAAGGCTAAATCGGCATGAGGGGAAGGCGCCGCTACCGCCTGAAGAAGAGGGCACAGATCATAAAAAGAAATGGGAGGAATCCGTTGAGGTTTCAACTGACGAGGAAAGTGTAGACGGGGAAGCGAGGAGTAACCGGGAGAGCATCTCGGGAGTTATCCATCTGGACCCTCAAGAAGCGGAAGGGAGCAAAGAACCTACCAAGGCGAACCCAGTTGAAGCCCGGGTATTGGTCCGGCGCGAAGCGGCTCAAATAGCACATAACTTTCAGCGGGAAAGAAACGGGCAGAAGGATTGGACAGAGGAGGCAAGCTCTTTGCGCCATGGTACTGGGGGTTCGGGGCTCATTCGGAGCTTTCCAAAAACCACTGTTCTTGTCGCCGTGACCGGGGTCGCCCTGCTGAGTATGGTTGTGATTCTATGGACTGGGACCTTTCTTGCTCGCGGAGAGAAAGTGGGAGAAGAGCTAACGCTCGTAAGTCCCCAGACGACAGGCCTGAGTCAGCTGATGGAAGATGACCCGGAAGCCGCGATGGCCGAGACTGTTGCCCGGGGTTACCTGAATGCGACCAGCGCGCAAGCAGCTCTGCCATTCGTGTGGCAATCAGAAATCATCCGCAATAAGTTTGAGCGCTATTTTAAACCTCTCGCACAGCCTGACGCTTACGAACTTACTCTTCAGGATCGCGCAACTGGAAAGGGTGGCAAGCCACAGTTTCTCTATAGAATTGACTCTCCGGGCGAGAAGGAGAGAAGGCTTTTACTGCTACCTGAGGGATCCATGCCAAAAGTCTTCTGGGAATTTTTTGCGGAAGTGGGAGACATGCCGTGGTTAGACTTTCTTGCCAGTCAGCCAGAGGCTCCCGTTGAGATGCGGGTTTGGCTCCATCCGACGGACCTTTACGTCAGTGGATACGATAACGAGAAGTGGCAAAGCTATATCCTCCATGACCGTGCGGAGCAGCACAGGATTCTAGCGTATGCGCCGAGAGATCTTGGTGATGACTGGAAGATCTCGGATGCGTTGCGGAACCGGCCTGTCACCTTCAAACGCCACGAGGCGGTGATGGCTCTTCTACTCCTGCGGCACAAAATGGAAGCTGATACGCAGGGGTTCTCAGGCGCGATAGTGGAAATCGAGGACGTTGTTTCAACGTCCTGGCTCCCGGATCGCTTCCGGGCTGGCAAGAATTGACGGACGGCCTGAGCTTTAAACCAATCCGTTGCGCTCAAGTAGTGGTTGCAATTCCGGGTCCCGGCCCATGAAGTCACGGTAGAGTTCGTCCACGGGGCGTGAGTTGCCCTTACTCAGGATATGATCTCGGAACGCACGCCCCGTGTCAGGGTTCAGCACGCCCTCGGCTCTGAAGCGAGTGAATGCGTCGGCGTCGAGAACCTCTGACCATTTATAAGAGTAGTAGCCTGCGGCGTATCCTCCAGGGCTGTCGAACAGGTGGTTAAACTGGCGAGCAATGGTTGGAGTAGGCGAGGCCAGAACGGACTTATAGTTCTCCAGTATTTCTTGGTCCACCTCATCGAGGTCTCGATCGAGATACGCGGCGGGCTGAGTGTGAAGTTCGAGGTCAAGCTTCCCGAGTGCAAGCTGACGCATGGTGGCAGAAGCACTCAGATAGTTTCGGGCGGCGATCATTTTTTCAAACAGCTCTTCCGGAATAGGCTCGCCGGTTTCATGGTGTCGGGCAAAAAAGTTGAGAGAGTCCCGGTCCCAGCAGAAGTTCTCCATGATCTGGGAAGGTAGCTCGACCCAGTCGCGTGGCACATTCACCCCTGAAAGACTTTTTACCGGGACATCGCTGAGGAGTTGGTGAAGAAGATGGCCAAATTCATGGAAAATTGTTTCAACTTCGCTGTGTGTGAGAAGAGCAGGTTGGTCGCCGATGGGCTTGGTTAGATTACCGGTGATCAGCCCAAGATGCGGCTTGCGCTCGCTGTCTCCGCTTCCGGGCAACCCTGTTTCGAGGTAATTCATCCATGCTCCGCTGCGCTTTGATTCCCGGGGGTGCCAGTCAGCGTAGAAAGAGCCAAGGAGCTCCCCTGACTCCGAATCATGCAGGTCGTAAAAGCTGACTTCGGGGTGCCATACTTCAACTTCTTCCCCGGAGTGAGAGGACCCTGATTCGACGAAGATCCCTTGGCGTGGTGTGATAGTTACTCCGAAGAGTCGGCTGGTCAGACCGAACAGGCCTTCCATTACGTTGTCGACCTGGAAGTAGGGGCGCAGGTCTTCGTCATCAAAGTCATACTGTTCCTTCCGCTGTTTCTCTGCCCAGTAGGACACTTCCCATGGCTCCAAGCGGTTGGCTTCTTCGCCGGTTTTGCGGGCTTTGTAGCTTTCGATCTGAAGGCATTCGTTACGGAACGCATCGACGATTCGCTCATGGAGGTCTTCAACAAATCCAAGTGCCCTGCTCCCGTTACCAACCATGCTCCGCTGTAAGTTGAGGTCGGCGAAATTTGCGAAGCCCAGCAACTCTGCTTTTTCTTGCCGGAGCCGGACGATTTCCCAGACGAGAGTTGAATTATCGAACTTGCCGCTGCGCCCAATGGAGCCTCTGCCCTCAAAGACCATTTTGCGGAGCTCCTCGCTGTCTGCATATTGCAGGACTGGATAGAAGGACGGAAATTGCATATTGAAACGCCAGCAGGGAGCCTCTGGCGAACCGAGCCCCTTGGCTTCTGCATCTGCACGGGCAGAGGCCCGGCTGCTCTCCGGAAGCCCTGCTAGCAGGGCCTCGTCTTTCACAACGAGTTCCCATTCTTTTACGGAGTCCAGGACGTTTTCTCCGAACTTCTTGGTGGCCTTAGCCAACTCACTCTGCAACTGGGCCATGCGCGCTTTTTTATCCGGAGGCAAATCCGCTCCGGCGTCGCGGAATTCCGCACAGGTTTCTTCCACGAAGCGCTCCGACACAGGATCAAGTTTCTTTACGGAATCGGACTCCGAAAACGACTTCAAGCTTGCCCACAATTTAGCGTTGAGGGGAATGGAGGCGTGAAAGGCCGTGACCTTGGGAAGCATCTTGTTCAGCGCGCTTCGCTGGGTGTCGTTGTCTCGGACAGACGAGAGATGGTTGAGCCTGCCCCAGCCACGGGAGAGAGATTCGGTGGCAGCTTCGAGAGCGGCAAATGTATTGTCATAGGTCAGCTGCTCGTGCGGAACGGAGCAGATTTCATCGATGCGCTGCTGGGCCTCAAGGATACCCGCTTCTATGTCGACCTCTACCTTTTCAGGGATCAGTTGAGACCAGGGAATGTGGAAGTTCTCAGCGAGGAAGGGATGATCGGCCATGAGCAGTAGCTTGGAATTCAAAGAGCCGAATGTCAAAGAACAGCACCGGAGAGAATAGGCTTAATGGATTTCCCATAGAACCAAGGAAGTCATCAGTCATCCCGAGGTGCGCAAAAAAGCCCCGCCGGAGACCAATCCGGCGGGGCTAGACCGTTTCTATAGACTGCAAAGAAGAGTAGAAAGGGTATGGGGCCGTCACAGGGTGCCGGTCACCTCAGACATGAAACGACGGATCAACGTTGATTCGTACAAGAAATTTCATTCTTGGGCCGAGAAACTTTCTGCGGCCTATTTTTCAGCGAAAAATGCGCGCTGCTTCTGAGATATCGGCATCTCAAGAAACTCCATAACGCTTAACATATCTTCCCACACTTTGCGTTTCTCCGTGACTGCCGAATCGTTGTGAAGGAGGTAGGACGGATGGTAGGTCACCCTCAATGGAATACCCTCAAACTCATGCCACTGCTCTCGCATGCGGCCGACGGGTTGGTTTTCATAGTTCAGGAGCCCTTCTGCCGCCGTTCCGCCGAGGGCGACAATGCACTTGGGTCGTACGATTTCGATTTCTGCCCTCACGAAGGGAAGGCAGGCGTGCATCTCCAGAGGAGTTGGTTTTCGATTGTTGGTGGTCTGGTTTTTCAGCGCGGGCCGAAATTTACAGATATTGGAAATGTAGACGCTCTCCCGGGAAAATCCCATCGCCATCAGGATCTGATCCAGTTTTTGCCCGGCTTTTCCAACAAAGGGCTGGCCTCGCCGTTCTTCCTCGTAGCCCGGGGCTTCTCCAACCAGCATGAGCTCAGCCTCAGGGTTGCCCGTAGCGAAGACCATTGTGTCGCGTAGTGATGACAGTGAAAGGGCAGGTTCCCATGTTTCGGCCTGCTTCCTGAGGGAAGCGAGTTTCTCGATTGCGCTTCCGCCCTCTGCTTTCAGCTTCGGAGGGGGGACCTCAGTCTGTTGGCTGTTGCTGGAGTCAATATCCACTGCCTTAGGAACTGGAGGATGTCGGGGGCCAGCCTCATCCGAGCGCTTCCCTTTGCGGATTCTCTCGCGGAGGATCTCTTTAGCTTCTTCATCGAGGCGAATGTAACGTTCGCCACTGCGTGCAAGCTGCTGAAGATACTCGATGAGCGAGTGAACCGGGGACACCGTCCCAAGGAAGCAGGAAGAGTCGCGGGGACCAAGCCCCAACTCAGGGCTCCCGGCGTTGCGGATGGCCAGTTCAAGTTCGGGCGTCGCCCGAGGTTCGTCCTGTGCGCGAATAGTTTTGTGAATAAAGTATTGTCGGAGTGGGCCCTTTAGACTAAAAAATGCGGCCGAGCACTTCCTTGGTCTTATTGACAATCAAGCCTCCCTGCCTGTCTTCATGAAAGTCCTGCTCCTTAAATTGGCGTTGACCATTCTTGCCATAAGCATCTTGCCCAGCTGCAGCTTCTTCCAGCCGGCGGCCCCTCTGGCCGGTGCGACTTCGCAGAGCAAGCTGGAAAAGGGGAAGTCTGCCCAAGCTGCATGGCTTGGCTCTCTCTGGTCCTCCGCGGGAAGCGGTCGGCAGGGCGAAGGGTTTCTGCCGGCTCAGGTCGATCTCGCGGTGAAGGCCTCGGCCTCGACCCTGCCAGTCGACAGACACGGCCGGCCTACCTACCACAGTGAATCCGTGCGGCACCGTTACGTGCGCACAACGTCCTACTCCCATCAGGAGAACGAGGTTGGCGCAGAAGGCCGTCTTAACGCGATGGGCACGATCCTCAAGTATGGCCGGGTCAGGAGCGCGGCAGCTGATTGGTCCCGATATCCCGTGGGAACTGCATTTAGGATCAAGGGACTTCCGCAGGTCTACGTCGTCGATGACTATGGACGCTCATTAGCAGGAACAAACACGATCGATATCTACCATCCCACGTTGAAGCTGATGAGAAAGTGGGCCACCCGGGATGTTGAGATCAATGTTATCCGATGGGGCTCTTGGGAGCAATCGGCGAATCTTCTTCGCGGACGGACCAAGTATGCGCATTGTGCGATGATGTATTATGCAACCCTCGCGAAGATTCGCCGGCAAAGGGTCGCCCAAGCCGCGGAGAGGGAAGCAGTCAATCCCTCTCTGTGAGGAAGGCTCTCTCTCGATGATATGACGAGAGCAGAGAGAGCAGAATTTATTCGCCGGCGTCTCGCCGAACTCTATCCAGAGACACCCGTTCCTCTGGACCATAATGACGCTTTTACTCTCCTGATTGCAGTTCTGCTATCTGCACAGTGCACGGATGCGCGGGTAAACGAGGTTACCCCGGGGCTATTTGCCCTCGCGGATACGCCGGAGCTCATGCAGGAAGTCCCAGAAGAGGAAATCAAGACCGCAATCAGGTCTTGTGGTCTCGCTCCCCGGAAGGCCAAGGCGATTTCGGGCCTGTCGAGAATGCTCGTGGAGAATCATGGGGGAGAAGTGCCTGATTCCCTCGATGCCCTCGAAGCGCTCCCCGGTGTTGGTCATAAAACGGCCTCAGTAGTCATCTCACAGGCTTTTGGGGTTCCCGCTTTCCCGGTAGACACTCACATCCACCGACTCGCTCAACGCTGGGGTTTGGCGAGTGGGAAAAACGTCGCAGACACAGAAAAGGCTCTCAAACAGCTGTTCCCGCGAGAAAGCTGGAACCAGCTGCACCTGCAAATCATCTTCTATGGGAGGGAGTTTTGTAGTGCTCGGGGATGTGACGGGCGGGTGTGCGAAATCTGCCGCGCTTTGTTCCCCAGGCGCCGCTCTCCCGTCAAAACTAAAAAGGCTTAAAGGCCGATGAACTATTCAATGCGGTAAAATTGACTGGGGTAGTGGGCTTCCGCCGCTGGGGGGCTCTCCCTCTTAGGCCCTTTTTGCTCAAGGTTTAAACGGATATTCGCTCTCTCAGGTAGCAGCCCCCCCCTTATGGGGCAGCAGATTTTTCAAAACCAGTCTTTACTCGTCCCCATCTCCTTGGAGAATCTCACGCCGCGCTACTTGCATCACAGACGCGCGTCAAGAACCCGGAATCAACCATGATCTATAAAACCAAGAAAGGTCTCTTCAGCGCTTTTTCACTAGTGCTCACTACTCTCCTTGTCTCGGCTCCTGGCCTCATGGCGCAGGGTGAAGCGCCAACGGGTGATAAGAATGCTCTCCAGAAGTGGGTTCTGGATGGGGGCTGGCCAATGGGGCTCATTGCTCTCGCCATTATCGCCCTGCTCGCCCTCAGTGTTTTCAACTTTATCAATCTCACTAAGCCGAAGTTTTGCCCCGATGATCTCAAGGCTGCCCTGCTCGATCATATGATGAACTGCCGGGTTCGCTCCGCGATTGAGCTCGCGGCCTCCCACCCGAGCTACCTTGGCCGCATGCTTGCTTACTCCTTGCCCAATATTGATGCCACCAAGCCTGAGGACCTTGGAAGAGACGGAGTAGAGGATGCGGTTGCAGACTTTACCATTAACGAAAGCCGGAAGAACATGGTCTGGATTAACTACATCGCGCTTATTGCTCAGGCAGCTCCCATGCTCGGTCTGTTTGGAACGGTGTATGGAATGGTCAACGCGTTCGGGGTTCTCAGTTCGACTGGTGCAGCCGAGCCCGCTCAGCTTGCGGGAGATATCCAGATTGCGCTTCTGACTACCTTCTGGGGGCTGTTGACTGCCATCCCCTCCCTGATTTCCTACTTCTACTTCAAGAATAAGCTGAACAACTTGGTAGCAGAGGCTCATCACACCTCCGAGGAGTTGATCAATGCTTCTATTCAGACCGTCAATCAGGACGCGTATCTGGCCAAGATCCCGGAAGGAATCGCAGTCTAAGTAAGGGCGCCGCCGCTTCTGTTTTCGGCTTCTCAATCAGCATGACCTATGGCTTCCAATAAACTGCGCGCTACCCAGCAAGAGCAGGAGGATGATACCCAGGTCGACATGTCGCCAATGATCGACATGGTCTTCCTTCTGCTGATTTTCTTTATCGTCAATGCCACCCTTATCATCGTGGAGATGGATAAGCGTGTGAAGGTGCCTATTGCGCGCTACTCTGAGAAACAGAACGATAAGATGGGCCGCATCGTGGTCAACGTCTACAGCGATGAATTTGCGGGCGAGGGCCGCTTTCGGATGGCAGATGGCAAAGAGGTTTTTGCGGACGACGAGGATCTGGTCGACTTTATCAAGAAAGAGAAAGAGAACTGGGACCTCAAGGGGCAGAAAGCCAGACTTCACCTTCGCGCCGATGGCAAAGTACACTTTACCTATGTCCGTCGTGTCATTCGCGCAGCGGCGGCAGCAGGAGTCAACGAGGTCATCTTTGTGAGCCTCTGGTCCCGTAGTAGCTAGCATAAGCAAGGAGAACTGATCCCATGGCCAGACATCGTAGAGCTACCGCACTTGAGGAAGATAAGCCCGAGCTTAGCATTTCCCCGCTCATTGATATCTGTTTCCTTCTCCTGATATACTTTCTGGTCACTACCACCATTAAGCAGAAGGAGAGGGACAATAGTATGGCGCTTCCCTCGGCTGCGCCTTCCGAGGTTCAGCCAGATATCCAGCCCTTCTTCATCAAGGTCAGCAACGATGGCCATGTTTATGCCAACGTCGGGGCCGCTGAGGAGCTTCTCGATACTGAGGCGCAGGGCGCTGAACGGATCCTCCCGGTGCTCGATCAGCGACTGGAAATCTACTCCGCCGCTGCAAAAGCAGGCAACAACAAGCCTCTTGTTCAGATTTATGTTGAGGGGGAGGCAGAGCAACAAGTGGTCTCGGATGTCCTCAACCACCTCGCTAAGCACGATATTAGCACGGTCACCTTTACCGATCTCGTGGCTCAGGACGAGCAGCTCAAATAGGGTATTACTGCTGCCCTCCAGCTACTACTAGTAGCGATTTTGTGCTGGAGGCCCCAATGAGGATCTAAGAAAATCTTCGCCCAAACGTTGGTGTTCTTGCCGGGCGCCCCGGTTTCTGAGAGAAAATCTATCTAGACTACAACCTCGATTCGACATGATTCAATTCACAAAGAACCGGATCCTCTGCGGCCTCTTGGCCCTCTGCGCATCCCTATGTCTTCCTGAGAAATCACTTGCGCAGGGAGGAGTGGAAACGGCTTGGGCAAATTCGCTGACGGCAATGAAGGCGAAGGAGTGGGCGAAAGCGCACGCGATTCTGGCCAAGGCAGTTGCCCAGTATGATGGCAGAGCTAAAACCCTTTTTGGGCCCAGGTTTGGCTGGTTTTGGTATCACAAGGGATACTGCGAACTCAAACTGAGGCAGTGGGAAGAGGCGATGGAGTCGTTCAAGGCCTGCTACACGAAATATCCGAATAAGAATGCTGGGGGAGCCGGATTGGATGCGGCAACTCAAGGCAGCTTCAATTTCTATCATAAGAAGGCGCTTCTCAAATGGGGAGATGCGGCTATCGGGGCTCAGGATTGGGAAGTGGCCATCAAGATGTACAAAAAATTTCTGCAGGAGCGGGACCCGAAGAAGGACGCTTATCCGCGGGGTGCGTTCTACGTCAATATGTCCAAGGCCCACTTCAAACTCTTCCAGGTTCCGGGCGGCATAGAAAATCTCGAAATCGCTATTGATAACAAGGAGACCTTTCCCACGCCGGATGAGGGGATCATGGTAGGGTTTCAGGACCTCGTTGAGGCAGTCATCGAAAAGCAGAATGAGCAGGCACTGATGGACTTCCTTGGGAAACATCGTTCGGACATCCGCCTCGAGCCATTCAAGATGCACCGCTTTGCTCCGGTTTTGATGAAGCTTGCGGCAGATGCCCTCGCTGCGGAAATGGAACGGTCGGCCTTTGAGCTCTATGCTCTGGTGCCGAGCACAAAGGCATCCATTGATGACATCAAGGCTCGCCTTGCTCAGGTTGGCACATTCGAAAATCCATTCCAAGACCCTCCTCGCAGCAACCGGCAGATCGAGAAGAAGGTGCTCGAAGCAGACCTTGAAGAGCTGAAGAAGCAATGGGCATCAGGGAATCCCTATGAGGTTTTTGCGACCGCTGCTACCGCATACATTCATGAGCAGTATGGTAACGTACGTGGGGCTTTTGCCGCCTACGAGCAACTTGAACTTTATCACAGCAAGGCAAAGAAGCGTGAAGAGAATCTCTATAATCTGGTCAGGACCTCCGCGATTATTGGTGAAGTTCTCGTGACTGAGAAATACGGCAGCCTTTTCCTTAAAACGTTCCCTGACAGCAAGCATGTGGAGTCTGTCCGGAGCATGATGCTGACCAGCCTCTTTATGGAGGGGGAATATGAGAAGTGTATCGAAGTTGCGACCGTGATGTTGCCCAAGCTGGCGTCTCCTTCCAAGCAGCACGATATCTGCCTCCATGTTCTTGGAGGGAGCTACTACTATACGGCTAAGTATGATGTGGCGCGCAAGTTTCTCGACGAGCACGTAGAGATGTATGAGAAGAGCCAGTTCCGGATGGCGTCCCTCTATTTTCAGGGCTCAAACCTATCCCGACTGCAATACTGGGGAAAAGCGGCCGAGCTTCTCGATGTGTTCCTTTCCAAATATCCTGACCCGGGGAAGAATATCTATCTTCCATTTGCCCTTTACGACCGCGCGAACTGTCATTTTGCGGAAGATGAGCTCGACCCGGCGTTGGTGAAATTGAACCGGCTCGAAAGTGAGTTTCCCAATAGCGACATCATGGACATGGCCTTCAATCTCAAAGGTAATGTTCTCCAGACCCAGGAGGAGTGGGACCCTGCGGAAGCTTATTATAAGAAGGCAATGGAACTCGCCAAGAGGCGCGAAAATTCCATTGTTGTCGGTGAATCTCTCTTTTACCTCGTAGGGCTTTTGGGTCCTGAGAAACGAGGGAAAAAAGAGAATCCAAGGGTAAAGGATGCCGTTCCTTACTATGACGAGTTCTGGAAGGACCACGGTTCCGCTTCTCCTTACAAGGCACAGACGGCGGTCGCGGGGGTTCACCCACTAACAGTTGTTGGCCGTGAGGAAGAGGCCTTGGAGCGATTACAGGGGGTCATCGCAGAACTCGCCTCTGTTGCTGGAGCATTTGGATTAGAGGAGGCGATTAACTCCTATACGCGGGCCTACCTCGAGAGCCACAGTGAGGATGACCTCAAAGAGCATTATTACAATTTCCCCGGGATCGACTCGGGAAACAAGGAAGCTCAGGCCCTGCTTCGGATCGCCCTCATCACCGTCTTTGAGGAGAAAGGCAAGAAGGCCGACAAGGAAGAAAATGCGAATGATAAACGCGCGGCGGAAGCAATGGTGGGTGTCCTTTTCCGGGACCTGAAAGGTGAGTTCGATCCAGCTCAGTTGACGAACTATGTGCTGGTGCGTGTCGGGGATTACCTCCGCGAAATGACCAGCACTCCGAGGAATGCGCTCGCCTACTACAGCGAGGTGGTCAGGCGGGAAGACCAGTCATACCGCTTCAATGCGAACTTTGGGTTGGCCGATATTCTCGGGGAATCACAAAGCCCGACCGAGAAGCAGAAAGCGATCGACAGTCTTGAAAACATCTTCAAGAACGCTCCTCAGAAGAAACAGAAGGAAAGGGCTCTTTATCGAATCGTGAGTATTCTGGCGGCTAAGGGGGACTGGGATCTTTTGACAACCCGAGCCAAGGAATATCTGACTACGGAGGGATTCCGGCGATACGCCGCGGAGACTTCCTTCTTCCTCTCGCAGTCCTACGACAAGCGCAAGATGCGGGAGGACGCCATCGTTGCCTACAACAACACCTGGGCCAGCTACACGGGACTTATCCGGATATCTGCACCCTCAATGAAGAGAGTGATGGAACTGGTATGGGAGCGCAACAATGATGACGATCATCAGCAAGCTTACGAGATCGGATACAAGTTCCGGAAATCCACGGAGCATCTTCTTGAGCAGATGAAGGATGAGGAAAGAGAGCTTTGGGAATCTGTGCGTGATCTCGTAAAGCGCTATGGGGATCACAGCTCGGTAACCAAGATCGTAGAGGAGAAGCCGAAGTAACAAGAACGCTCTTCCAACCCCTAACAGAATCACGATATGACCAAGTTAGTTTTAAGCTTCATTCTCCTCTTTGCCTCCGGGGCAAAGCTTATCGCAGAAGACGCGATGGGAGTCATCATATACACTGAGCCGGTAAGCAAGCAGGAGGACGTTCTTAAGGTCTGGATGACTGCGGCAAGTACGACTCAGATCGAATACAAGACTACTCCTCAGAGCCTGAACAGGAACCGGATCAAGCGATCAGTAGTGAAATCGGTCTACTTCTTCGAGCCTCCTGTCTTCAAGGAAGCAATGGACCTCTACGAGAGCCGGGACTATGCAGGAGCACGGGAAAAGTTCGCCGCATGTAAGAAAGCGTTTGAGACACTCGATGAAATCAGGGGAAATTATAGCGCGTTGGCTGGGTTCTATGAGCTAGAGACCTGCCGAAAGCTGGAAGATCTCGAAGGGCTCAAAAAACTGCTGGACGTGTATCAGGCTGATACCCTTGCGCGTGAGCACCAGCGTAATCAGCTGGAAGTTTACGCTGTATGGGACGCGGTGCGGACAAAGAGCTGGCCCCGTCTTGATGCTCTTGTAAGAGAGGTTCTCGCAGAGAAGAAGTGGATTGGGGAGCACTTGGCACAGCTGAAGTATTGTCATGGACTTGCTCTCGAGGGGCTGGGCCGGGATACGGATGCGCTGATTGCATTTAACGGCGCCTTTACTGCGGACTATACGGCCTCGGAGGAGCTGACTCAGAAGGCCGCACTCGCTTGTCTGAGAGTCATTAAGGGTAATGATGAAGTAGGTCTGGCCATTCAACTATGGGGAACTGAGGATGAGGACCCCAATTCTCCGGGATATTTTCTCCTTCAGGAAGGTGTTGCCCTTTGTGATTTATGGAAGAAGTCCCTCGGTGGGGGGAAGCCCCTTCCTGCTGAGTTCGCTTCTCTCCTCCGTTACCGTGAGGACAACAAGCCTAAGCCAGAGGTGAAGGAGAAGGCGGACGAGGAAGGAGCCTGAGCTGCCCTGGTTCCAAAAAAATATTTGGATGGGTGGCTTTCCGCCTCTCCAAGGTTCGCTTGCAGTCCGCGTCAACTAGCTTGGCTCCGCGTTGCGGCCTTCTTCGATCAGGTGCCAGAATTGCTTGGATCGTGCGAGCTCCTCGTCTTCTGCGCCAAAAGGTAGTTTCGAGCGGAAGAGGAAGTCCTGAAAGGTATTCTTGTGAAGGACGCGGTGCACCTTGACGTGATCATCGAGGACCTCGAAATAGAACCTCCACTCCTTCGCGCGAAAGCGGAAGAGCACCTTGTTGTCTCTCTCGATTCTTCCAAACCGATCATCCTCCAGATTTTCAAGGTCCTCCTCCTTGACCTTGAATTCGTCAAGTAGCTCGAGTTGTTCCAGCGTGCCGAGCTGGGAGATCTCAGCAGCGCTAATCACGTTGAAGACTATCTGAAGCACGACTTACCCTACACCCCGAGAAGGAAGAGGGAACGGAAAATAGCAAGTGGCCCATTGCTTTGGAGCCTTTTCCTTCAGTGGGAATGCCCTTCGTGAGAATGGGGGAGTTTCAGGGCGTGGGCAGCTTCGTGCTCCGCTTGGTGGTATACTTCCCGGATTGGAGTTCCGCTTTTGGAGGCCGCTTCCCGGCAGTCTTCATATTCCGGGGTCACCCGGGATTGCCCGCCCGGTAGCGTCGCGATCTTAACCCGAATCTCACCAAACTTGGTCTTAACTACCTCGCTGCGACGGGGCAGTGAATTGCGTTGTACTTCCTGCCGGCGGACCCCGAGAGTAGAGCTCTCATGAAAAAGGAGGTGTTCCAGAGACTCGGCCTGCTGTGGTTTAGCAAGAACTTGAAGGAGTATTCCGGGCCGGCCTTTCTTCATCTGGGCAGGAAGCACTGAGACATCGAGAGCTCCTGCCTCCATCAGGAGATGAGAGAGATGGCCCACCAGCTCGGGAGACTCGTCATCGAGATTCGTTTCGAGTTGTATCAGGGTTTCAGTGAGTAGGCGGGACCCGCCTCCGGCATCGCCCAGAAGAAGGCGCAGGACGTTCGGAATCTCAAGGTCGTTGGATCCGGCCCCGTAACCAATTGACGTAAGGGCCATTGGTGGGATAGGCCCAAATCCATCGGCCACCTCCGAGAGAACTGCGGCACCAGTCGGAGTTACGAGTTCAGCATCGATGGTGCTGCCCGCGACAGGGCAACCTTTCATTAGTGCCAGGGCTGCAGGAGCAGGGAGGGGGATCTGTCCATGGGCACCAGTGACAAAGCCGCGGCCAAGAGGAAACGGAGAAACGCGAACCTGCTCGATACCCAGAGCCTCAAGTCCCGCGAGAGTGCCGCAAACGTCGACAATGGCATCGACCCCACCTACCTCGTGAAGGTGGACCTTATCGACGGTAGAATCGTGAATTGCGGCTTCTGCCTCGCAGATCCGGGTAAAGATACGAGTAGCGGTTTTCTTGACCTGCGCGGACAGGGAGCTGTCCTCAACGACCTTTACGATGTCGGCGAGGTGACGCTCGGGGGCATCGTCGTGCACATGGACGTCGACCTTGACTGCGCTGAAGGCATTCTTGGAGACGCGATTGATATGCAGGTGGAAGTCTTTCAGGTGAAGCTTGGAGAGCTCGGCCTCCAGTTTGTCAGCGGGTAGACCCGCATCTACCAGCGCTCCAAGCATCATGTCCCCGCTTGCTCCTGCAATACAGTCAAAGTAAGCCGTGCGCATGTGAGGATTGGAAAGGGTATCGGGGCCGAAGGAAAGCCTCAACCGGCGTGTTTCCCACCAGATCGCATGATTGAACTGGCGACCATGGCGGCGCCAAATCCGTTATCAATGTTGACTACTGAGACACCAGAAGCACACGAGGAAAGCATCGCGTGCAGGGCAGCTTCACCCCCTCTCGAGATCCCGTATCCCACACTGGTGGGAACGCCAATGACAGGGCAGGCGACCAATCCTCCAATGACACTGGTGAGGGCCCCTTCCATGCCGGCAACACTAATCACTACTCCCGCTTCTCGAAGAGTCTCTAGCTTATCCAGAAGCCGGTGCAAACCGGCAACTCCCACATCCGTGAGGCGCTCCACCCGGTGACCGAGGAATTCGAGGGTCTGGGATGCTTCCTCCGCAACAGGCAAATCGGAAGTGCCCGCGCAGGCGACAACCGCGTAGGGATGAGCTTTTGCTTCGGGGCGGTGTCCCAGAGCGAGAAGGCGCGAAAGCCTGTCGTAGCGGGCTTCGGGTAGTGCTTCTTCCACAATGCGGGCCTTACGACGGGAGACCCTGGTCGCGAGGGCCCTTTGATTGCTCTGGTATATTCGGTCGAGGATTTCAACCAGCTGCTCCCCACTCTTTCCTGCACCGAAGACGACTTCGGGTGCTCCTTGCCGGAGTTCCCGGTGGGTGTCTATGGTTGTGTGCTCAAGATCTTGAAACGGGAGGTCCCGGAGCTCTTCCAGCGCCTTGGCGGCGGTCACCTCTCCGGTTGCGACCTGATTGAGTAGTCGTTCGATACGTTCGGGGTTCATTTTTTCCTGAGGACATCATTCATACTCCCTGATCGGAACCCTGCGAGGTCGAGAGCGGCATAGGGAAATCCCGCCTCCTTCATCGCCTTTGTAATTTGATCGCTTTGTTCCACGGCACGAGCGAGCTCATTCTGGCTTACCTCGATACGAGCTATCTGGTCATGATGCCGTACACGAAGCTCGTGAAATCCCAGCGACCGGAGGGATGCTTCAGCTTTTTCGACCTGTGCGAGTTTTTCTGGAGTGACCTCCGAGCCGTAGGGGACTCTGGAAGAGAGGCAGGCGTTGGCTGGTCGATTCCAGTTTGAGAGGCCCAGTTGGCGTGCCCATTCGCGGATCTCCCCCTTGCCGATCCCGGCCTCTTGAAGCGGGCTGCGGACCCCGTGCTCTCTTGCAGCTCGCAGACCCGGACGGTGGTCTCCGAGATCATCGGCGTTAGTGCCATCGAGAATCCACTTGAAGCCTTCCGCCTTCGCGTAGTCGATCAGGCACTGATAGACATTGGTCTTACAAAAATAGCAGCGCTGGGAGTCGTTACGCTGGTAGCGTGGGTCTTCAGTTTCTCGGCTCTGGACCACCTCATGAGCGACTCCGATCTCGGCGGCGAGACTCCGGGAGGCTTCTAAATCGCTTTGGGCGAGACTTGGGGATGCGGCGGTGATGGCTACCGCATTGTCTCCGAGTTGTTCGCGAGCGACTCTCAGAACCAGAGTGCTATCGATCCCTCCGGAGAAGGCGACGAGGACACGCTCGAAATCGTGGATGATTTTTGAGGCTAGAAGCCGGGGAGAATCTTTCATGCGCAGACCATATGGTCTGCCCTTACGCAAAGGTATGCAGAGCGATTCGGCAAGACGGCAGGTAACCAAAGAGGGGATTTTCTATTCCTAGGCCCGAAATATGCAGAGATGAATTGAGGTAGAGAGGCACGGCACAACCCTTTTCCCTCGACAGAGCCAGCACCCCGTGCAAATCCTGCCGGCCGTGAACAGTTGGACCCTAGCACCTCTTCTTCTTGTGTCGCCGCTTGGACGCTAGTCCTTGCCCGTCTCTCCTGGCCCAGCAAATGTCTCCTGCATAACGGGGCGAACTGTGGCCGATACGTTTGCCAAGACCGTGCCAAAAGATAATTATCAGCCAATCCAATCTGATCATGAATAAACAAAAGATCCGTAAGTACCAGCCCTTTCCTGAAGTTGGGCTAGCGGACCGCCAATGGCCCGACCAGACAATTACTGCGGCTCCAGTCTGGTGTTCCGTGGATCTGAGGGACGGCAACCAGTCCCTCCCGGTGCCGATGAGCGTGGAGGAAAAGCTCGAGATGTTTGATCTGTTGGTAGAAGTCGGATTTACCCAGATAGAAGTAGGGTTTCCCTCGGCCTCGGAGACCGAATTCAATTTCCTTCGACGTCTTATCGATGAAGACCTGATTCCGGAGGGGGTCAAGGTTCAGGTTCTCGTACAGGCTCGAGAACATCTGATTCGGCGAACATTTGAAGCGATCGATGGGGTAAAGAATACGATTGTCCACATGTACAACTCAACATCCCCCTTGCAAAGGCGGATCACATTCGGAGATGCCAGCCGGGAGGATATCAGGCAAATGGCCGTTGACGGAGCGATGATGGTCAGGGAGTTGATACCAACTGTGCCGGGCACCAATGTAGACCTCGAATATTCCCCGGAATCGTTTTCAGATACCGAGCTTGGGTTTGCGCTCGAGGTGTGCGAGGCGGTTATGGACGTATGGCAGCCGACACCGGTTAAGCCGGTTATTCTGAATCTCCCTGCAACGGTTGAGTGGACGACCCCAAATGTTCATGCAGATCAGATCGAGTGGTTTTGTCGGAATGTGAAGGAGAGGGAAAGTGTCCAGATTTCTCTTCATACGCACAACGACAGGGGAACTGGAATCGCAGCCACTGAGCTCGGCCTTTTGGCGGGGGCAGACCGGGTCGAGGGCACACTGTTCGGTAACGGGGAGCGAACCGGGAATCTGGATATCGTGGTCGCGGCACTGAACATGAACAGTCATGGGATCGAAACCGGCCTTGATTTTACGGATCTACCCAGAATCAGGGAAGTTTATGAGCGCACCACGCGAATGGAGGTTCCTGATCGCCAGCCCTATGCTGGAGAACTCGTTTTTACCGCCTTTTCTGGTAGTCATCAGGATGCGATCAAGAAGGGACTCGACAGGCGTAAGAGCGATATTGCGGAGGCGAGTGGAGAAGCCGTAAAATGGGGAGTCCCCTACCTGACGGTCGACCCTGAAGACATCGGCCGTAGTTATGAGGCGATCATTCGAATCAATTCTCAGTCAGGGAAGGGAGGAGTGGCTTATATTCTTGATCGCGAATACGGGTTTGACCTTCCCAAAACGATGCATCCGCAAGTGGGCAAGCAAGTCTATGATTTAGCGGACCAGCTTGGCAGAGAGCTGAATCCTGCGGAGGTGAAGGACGCGTTCTTCCGGTATTTTGCCAATGTGGCGAAGCCCCTTCAGGTCGTCAGCTACGAGCTTGAACAGGAGCCTGGTCAGCGGGGCACGGTCAGTTGTCGTGCTGAGGTCCTTCTTGATGATGAGTCGAGAATCATCGCCGGACGTGGGAATGGCCCGATTAATGCCCTTGTCCATGCTCTTGAGGAAGACGGGAAGAAGGACTTCGTTCTCACCGACTACCGGTCTCATTCTCTTCGGGATGGGTCCAGCTCTGACGCGGCAGCCTACGTGCAACTGAAACATGATGATGGCCGCCTGATCTGGGGCGCGGGGATTGACCCGTCGATTGAAATGGCAGGTCTTCAGGCTCTGGTCAGCGCTTGGAACCTCCTCCGGTAAGGGGCCTGTTGAGGTCTTTTTACCAGATTCCAAGCTCTTGGAGCTGGTTCTTTGCCGTGCCAGCCCAGTCCCTGTTCGCGGCGGGCGAGGCAGGGCTTGGGTGCAGAATTCTTCCTACGGTGGGCACGGGATCTATCCTCTCTGCGATTCCAGCCAATTGCTTCTGAGCGTAGGCGCCAACTCCGACCAGATATTTGGGCTTGAGCAGGTTGATGACAGTTTCGAGATGGTCCAGGCAGGCTTTGTCGACGGGTTTCATTGCCTCTACCGGGATCTTGTCAGGAGTTAGATTGGCCCCGGTTTCCTTCATCCAGACAAGTGGGCAGTAATTCGCTACGAAGTGGGTTTCAAAGAATTTATCCGGATCTGGGAAACGTTCTGCGAAAAGCCCCCAGAGACGGCGCCCACTCACCTCCGACCGCTCACAAGAAAATCCAGTGATCGGGCGCTTGGGGTGTTCAGGGTCCGGCTTTCCGACGTGTCCAGAGATGCCCATCCAGTCCCGGACCGCAGGGATCTCACCAAAGGGCACGCCCGTTTGCGCCATACCGAAGGGCCCTGGGTTCATTCCCAGGAGAAGCACGCTTTTTTGGCCTTGGCCGAACCGCTCAAGATAATCGCAATGCCGCTCCCAGGCGTATTCAAGGGGGTTGTAGGTATGTGTAACAGGGTCGGAAAATGTGAGGGGTCGCAGGGCCCTGCGGAGCTGGTCAGCAGCATGGATGAGTGGTGACACATGGTTGAGATTGGGGGGTCCCCGGAAGAAGTCGAGAGAAGATACGATGTTCAGCGGTCAGCATTTTGGGGGCGCATACCGGGGGAAGAAAGCGGAGGCTCCTTGTGATCAGATACTCGGGCATGATAGCGTAATTGTATCGGTTACAACCATGACTACTTGGTAATCTGCTCCAGTCTGATGGGGCTGCTTTCGAATGAGGCCAGTCTCGTATAAAACCGTTTTGAAAGCCAAGACTCTCAACCTCCTGTCTGCGATGTGCATCTTCCAATCTCTCTGTTCTCCAATAAAATTCAGCCTCTGCGCGGCCCTGATGCTGGTCAGCTCCAGAGCTGATGCTGGTCAGCAATTACAAATGCCAAACATATTTGGAGACCAGATGGTTCTTCAAAGAGATAAGCCTATTCGAATCTGGGGCCGGGCGGAGGCAGACAATGCCGTCACGGTTTCCTTTGCTGGGAATAGCCGAACGGTTACCGCCGATACTGAGGGGAAGTGGGAGGTCGCGTTAGCACCTATGCCGGCCCAGTCTTCCGGTCAGGCCCTCACTGTGAAAAGTGCAGAGGAGACTCTCGTCTTCGAGGATGTCCTTGTGGGAGACGTTTGGCTCTGTAGTGGGCAGAGCAACATGGAGTGGAGGTTGCGGAGCTCTCGTGATGCGGATTTGGAAATTCCCTCTTCGAACTCTCCGGGTCTCCGGTATCTCCAGATTCGGCCCGAGGGCTCGCCGGAACCACGGGAGAATTTCCCAAGGGAGAAGAGGGAGGGAGTCTGGCTGCAATGTAATCCGGAGACGGCAGGAGATTGTTCCGGGGTCGCCTATTTCTTCGGGCAGCGTTTGCATCGTCACCTGAACGTTCCGATTGGGCTTATTAACGCGGCTTGGGGAGGGACGATGGCTCAGCACTGGGTGACCCGGAAGACTCTGGAGACCTTGCCTGCCGTAAAATCCTATCTGGACGCCTATGATGAGAAGTGCCGGCAATGGGTAGCAGAAGGTGGGGAGCAGGGAGCCTCCGAGCGCTTTGCTCTAGCCCAAAAGCAATGGGAAGCTCAGGCCAAGGAGGCGCGGGATCGGGGCGAGAAGGATCCACCCGACAGGCCAAACCGCAGGAATTACCAGAATCCGGCGGAGGGTCGTATTCCGGCTGGTCCGCTCAATGCGATGATTATGCCAATGGCGGGGCTCAGCCTTCGGGGGGTTCTTTTCTATCAGGGAGAAAACAACTCCTTCGGGGATACTTGGATTCCTTTTCGTGAAACCTTTCCTGCGGTGATCTCCGACTGGCGGAGGCTGTTTCGAAACGATGAGCTCCCTTTCGGTATCATTCAGATTGCCGGGTGGAGCACCCGGCGCTCCATGACCTACGATATGAACCATCACACCAATATCGTTCGGGAGGTACAGTTCAACACATGGCGTGCTACTTCGAATGCAGGTTTAATTGTCAGTTTTGATGCAAACAGTAACAGTAGTATTCACCCGGGCAGAAAATCTCCGGTGGGGGATCGGGCGGCTCGCTGGGCTCTCTCAGAGGTTCATGGAGCGATGGATGCTACCCGAGGAAAACCGCTGCAGTGGCATGGGCCGGTTTACCAATCCATGGAAAAGGAAAAGGACAGGATCCGCATCACCTTTGAGGAGGGCAGCGATCAGGGGCTCCGACTTGAGCGCGCTGATGCCCGGGGATTCTACATTGCAGGGGAGGACCAGATTTTTCACCATGCTGACGCTAGGGTGCTCGGTGGCCGGGATGTTCCTTCGGTGGTAGAGGTCTGGTCTGATGATGTTCCCTCCCCTGTTGCCGTACGATACGCATGGTCGAATCTACCTCTGGGGTCCTTGATGAACGGAAAGGAACTTCCTGCTTACCCCTTCCGCACGGATAAGTGGCCTTTGAAGCCTCATTACGGGGAGGCGCTTTATGAGGTATCTCCGTGAGGCGAAGATTGAGAGCGGGCAAGGGATGAGACGGACTTTTCTAATAATCGTCGGACTCTGGTCATATGCATGTGCCGACGATGTGCCGGTGGTGGAAACGGTTCTCGCGTATCAGCGTGATTCCGGGGGCTGGCCGAAGAACTATGACCGGAAGAGAATCCTGACCACGAGCGAGCAGCGGCAACTCCAGAAACAACGGGCGCAAGCAGACACAACCATCGATAACGGAGCAACCTATACCGAAATTCGCCTGCTCGCTGCAGCCTTCGACGCTTCAGGAGAGCCCAAGCTTAAATTTGCAGCGTTAAGGGGTATTGACTACCTGCTAAAGGGGCAGCTGGACAACGGGGGTTGGCCCCAGAAATTCCCCGAGGGTCGGGGATATGCCCGCGAGGTGACTTTCAATGACAATGCGATGGTTGGGGTGATGAACCTGCTCAAGGACATCGCTGATAACACTCTGCCCTTCGACTTTGTTCCCTCTTCTGTGCGGGGACGGTCAGCAAGCGCAGTGAAGCGGGGAATCTCCTGTGTCTTAAAGAGCCAGATTCTTGTTGATGGGGTTCCCGCCAGTTGGTGTGCCCAGCATGACCGTCGTACTCTTGCGCCCTGTCGCGGCAGGTCCTATGAGCTCCCTTCCCTCAGCGGCAGCGAATCGGTTGGGATTGTCCGCTTCCTTATGCGGATTGAGAAACCGGACCCCAATGTGAGGCGGGCCATCGAGGGAGCGATTGCATGGTTCAAGCGCGTACAATTACGAGGTATTCGCCTGGAGCGAAAGATCGAGGGAATTCACCCGGGAGGGATGGATACCGTCGTAGTAAGGGACCCTGGTGCGCCCTCACTTTGGGCCCGGTTCTATGACCTTCATTCTAACAAGCCCATCTTCTCGAGTCGTGATGGTGTGCCGAGAGCGAACTTGGCGGAGATTTCGCATGAGAGGCGGAATGGATATTCATGGCTGGGCCCCTATGCGCGGGTTCTCCTCGATGAGGACCTTCCCCGATGGCGCGCGCGAAACACGCCAGGCGCCCACGGATCGGCCAAGTAGTGCGCGGCTTCAGCTGCCCGGGCGTTGCGACTGGGTCGGTTGGCTGAGCCGCTTGTTCCAGTATTGAATGTCTGCCTCCCTGAGAGCTTTGATGAGAGAGTGGGTCTTTTCCATTTCAGACCTTCTTGGAGCGGGAAAGAGCTGCCAGCGGCTATTTTCGATCATTGTTCCCCGAATAGCTTCGTAATTCTTAAGCATGAGGTCGAGGCGGCTGAGGTAGAAGCGGACGGAGTTCAGGTCTGGATCCGGATCTTCCGACAGCAGCTGCAGGCAATCATGGGCGGCAGAGGCCCCGGTAATCATTGCTGGCGCCTCGGTGGGAAAGTTCCAGCAGTAGTGCTGAGTGCGATTGGCCAGGCGACGGGCTTCGCCCCGGCGGTTCCGGATGACCAGCCCCTCTCCGGCCTGCCCTTCCACTCTTGCGAGTGCCTCGCTTGTAAAAAGAAAATAGGCTCCGTAAG
>DIHT01000040.1:0-6688 GCA_002420305.1 Akkermansiaceae bacterium UBA5689
GTGATAGTAGTATCTGACATGATTCTTTGAAATTCGGAAACTCTTCCTACTTCCAAGCTGTGATCTCAACGATCTCATAGGTCCTCGCCTCCTCGGTCTCAAGATCGCGAAACTCGACTTTATCGCCTACTTTCTGACCAATCAGCGCTTGTCCGATCTCGGAGAGGTAAGAAACCAACCGCTTATCAGGATCGCTGTCCCACGCCCCGAGGACGGTGTATTGCTCCGTCGAATCGCCATGCTGGAGGGTCACTACGGTTCCGATATTAACCGCGCTTGGGTCTGCCCCAGTCAGATCAGACCCCTGAGCGTTGTCCAAGTCTTTCTCCAGCTCGCTCTTGCGACGAGCGAGCACCGCCTGCATCTGCTTCGCGGCCTTGTATTCAAAATTCTCTCTCAGGTCACCGTATGAGCGAGCGATTGCAATCTCCTTGATATTACCGGGAATACGCTTGTTCACCAAATCCTCATACTCAGCCTTCCGCCTCTCAAGACTATCCCATGATACAATCAGAGTCTCTTTCCGAGGACCTGCATCACCTGTCACAAGCTCCTGTGCCTCGGGGTGCGCCTTAATCACGCGAGCCATGAGGGATTTACGGTCCAACTCTGCGAAAGCGGGGCTCTGGAGCAGCTTTCTCGAAAAGTTTCGCACCTCATTCATCTCCTCGCCTGCAAGCAGATCAGCAATAAGCTCTCTGTCCTCCATCAGGAAGTTTTGCAATCTCAGGGTCCGGCGCGGCCCCTCATCAGTGCTATCCTGTTCAATCACCGAAAGAATGGCGGACCCCACTTCATGACTGAATACATCCTCGGCGGCTCTTTTCCTCTCACGGCAGATCCATGCGAGGGCATCCGGTCCGAGAGAGTGACGAGAAAGAGCACTCCGTATGTGCTCCAGTAATGTGGACATCTCATCCCGGTCGGAAAACATTTTGGCGATCTCAGCAACTCCGCGTGTTCCCACGCGGTCAAAGACCCCGAGGATTTTTGCTATCCACTCCTCTCCAAACGCTTCAGGGAACGACTCATAAATTCTACGCTGTCTTACCGCAGGGAGACCTGCCATCTCAGGAGCGAGAGAGCCGCTGGAGCTCGCGAGCACATCGTGCAAACGAAGGGCATTATCGGGCAGACTGACCTCTTTCAAGGCCTCGAGGAGCTCATCGCGTCCGGCAAGCAGATCCAAAGAGTCTCCAAGATGAAGCTTCAAGGCTTTACGACTGATCTCCTCAATCTTAGCAAGCAGATCTACTGCTACTCCGTCGCTTTCCAACGCCCGCGCATGCTTCCTGAGGTCATCAAGAACCTTCGCCTTGTCGCGGAGATTGTGTACTTGATCAAAATCTGCAATCAGAGTTTCAACCGGACTTAAGTTCGTGTCTCGAAGGACCAGCGCCTCATTCCGCTTACTCGGAACGACAACACGATGAGTTTCTCTCATCGCCTTCTTCGCCCGATCCCACCACTTCTTGTAGTCGTCCTCTGCAACAACGCTGCCACAAAGCACCCGATCAATTTGATCTGGCTTCATGGAACCACCATGAGCCTCAAGGGTTTGGACTACCACACTTGCCGGATCACTCTGGGCGAGGGCCCGAAGCTCCTCAATCTTATCGATTTTCTGGGCGCGGAAATCATCAGCCTCTAATGGCTCAGTCTTCTCCAGAGCCAACTTCAAGCCCATCACCCGGGCTGACTCCTTTTCGAAATCTATCGTCACCTTACCACCGAACAGATCCCAATCCGTTACCTTTCCAGATCCCCACGCCTTGTGAAGGCAAAAACTTCCCGGAGCCAACTGGGAAAGACGATCCCCCACAGATTGGGGAATGCGACCGGATTCCACCAAGTTAACCACGTCGGGATGCATGGCGCGGAAGATGGTAAGGCAATCCAAAAAAGGCAAAGGTTTTATCAAGTTTTCCCCGTAATCCGGCGGGAAATCCCACTAGTTTTTCCTCCGCTAGAAGATATCTCAGGAATGGTTTGAGCCTTTTAACAAAAATATCTCCTCTGAAATCGGAGTCTCTCAAGGCCTCACCCCTTTTTAAATAGTCTCCAAAGGCTCTCTTATCCCGAAAAGCCCCTAAATGCCCTTACTCCTGATCTTACACAAGACGGCGAAGCGGCCCTTCTCCTCGTAATTATTGAAAATCAAATGGATGAGACGGCTCATCCGAGATTATCTCCTGATTCATGGACTCCGGCCAGCTAGTGCAAACCATAGGCATCGCAGCCTGCAGCGGGCCGGGAGCTGCACTTTGCTACGAAACCATTACCGGAGAGTCCAGCGGGATCCTCGGTGCGCATCACCATCCTGAAGTTATCCTTCACTCTCTCAGCTTCGGAAAATACTGCCGCTTCCTGAAGGAGTCCGACTGGGAAGCGATCGCACAGCTACTCAGTCGCACCTGCGATATCCTTGTCGCGGCGGGAGCCGACTTCATCATCTGTCCTGACAATACTGTCCATGAGGCCTTGAATCATCGGAACTTACAAACTCAGGCACCGTGGTTGCATATCGCAGAAACCGTTTCAGCAGAAGCTCAGTTACAAAATTTTAAACGACTCGCGATCCTTGGAACCAAATACCTGATGGAGGGCCCAGTCTACCGGGATCAACTGATCCCCATGGGACTACACCCCGTCACGCCAAACCTCGAGGAGAGAAATCATATCAACTCTATAATTTTCGACCGTCTCGTTTTCAACAGGGTGACCAAAAAAGATCTCTCGGATCTCCTCTCAATCATAGAGAGAATGCAAGCCGAAGAGAAATGCGACGCTGTCGTCCTGGGGTGCACTGAACTCCCCCTTATCCTGAACGATGAAGTTTCTCCCCTGCCCACGCTTGATTCTACCCGGTTGCTCGCACGAGCTGCCATTCGAGAAGCCACTGGTTCTGCCATAAAGCTCCCCCCTCACACAGCCCCACCACGATGCTGATCGCCAATTTCCAGACCGGCAGCGCCACCCACTTGATTACCCTTGCCATCATTGGCATATTAACCGCTGCCCTCGCAGTAGCGGCAGGACGAACAGAGGGAGAGCCAACTCGATTTCTCCTGCGGAACTTGATAGGCTGGGGCTCTCTCATAGCTGGACTACTCAATACCGCATACTGGATGTTTCCCTCTCGCTTTGATCTCTCTCAGAGCCTCCCTCTTCACTTGTGCAACCTTGCCAACTTTATCGGGGCGCTCGCAGTCCTCAGAGAAACCCGTCTCTTCAAGGGGCTTCTCTACTTCTGGTCAGGATTGTGCCTCTGGGCGTTCCTCACTCCAACGCTTGATGCCGGAGCTGGAGAACCTGGCTTCTGGATTTTCTGGCTCTATCACAGCTTTATTCTTTTCACCCTCGTCATTGTCGTCCGGGGACACCGGTTCCGACCATCGCTCCGAGACCTTCAAAGCAGTATCACCTTCAGTCTTGGGCTAGTCGTTTGCCTCTTTGCCATCAACGCCATCACGGGATGGAATTACGGGTTCCTAGGTGACGACATACCCGGGGTGCCCACCCCTGTATCTCTCTTAGGAGACTACCCCCTGAGAATACTATGGATGATTCTTCTTGGCGTCGGGATATTCGTCCTGCTCTGGCTACCCTGGCGCAACTACTCAACGACCCGAACCCGGAAGTAGTAGCCGGAAGGCCTCAAGATTTCACTTTCGTTCCCGCGCATTCTCACCTGGAGAAGAAAATCACGATTGCTCGTAGAACGATTCAGCCCCTGCAGGGCCAGAATGTTTCCTCCAGCTCGTAGTGCTCCCGAATAGTCACCTAGGTCAAAGGCCGCATATTCTACCGCCTGACTGTCCGGACGACTGGAAGGAGCAGTAGAACTCCAGTCCAGTTCACCGTCGCTCGTGTTTCCCCTTGCTACCGGAACGCCGTTGATCCATGCGGCAAAAGCATCATCGTAACGGACATCGAGACTCAGGCTGGTTATCGCCGCAGGATTTGTAATTTCAAATGGAATCCTGAGATAGGCAGTCGCCCGCTCGCGATACATTTGAGTCTGCAAGTCCGTACCTATGAATGGGTCATACCTCGTCTGATTCTGATCGTAGCCAATCCCCTGAGTGACATTGATCCAGTCTTGGTCCCCTCCACTATCAGTAAAACCTTCCTCATTCCCTCCTTTCCACAAATCTCCGATACTTTGATTTGGGACAAACACTCTCCCTTCGGCGTCAGGCGCCACGTAAATCACCTCTCCAGTCGAGCCGGGCACATACAACTGAACCGGAACATCAGTCGTGACGCCATCCGCCGTGATTGGAGACGTTACCGTCTTGAAATCCTCCATCGTTTCAGAGGCCTCCACGACATACCGCTTACCGGGAACACTCTGAAAGATCACAGCCGACCCTCCTTCCTCATCCCTGGTGATCTGCAGGATTCGGAGCGAAGAGGTAGCATCATTCGGATCGGTAGAGGCAGACCACTCCGCTCTGTTATCACTCAAGTCCCCATCCGGATCATCTCCACCTTCGGAAGAAAGGCTCCCAAAATTCTCTCTCTCCCAATCGTCTGGCAATCCATCACCGTCGCTGTCGGTCGCTGCCCAGAAAATCTCGTCAAGGTAACCTGCGTCGTCATTACTCGAGATCGATCCATCCTTTTCGTAGGACCACCGGAGACGGTGGCTTCCTTCTGGAACCCGATAGGAGACTAGCTCCCAATCTGTTTCCCCGCTTATATTTTGCACCTGAGCGCCATCCACCCGAAATACCAATTCATCATAATTCGCTTCCGATGAGACTCTCCACCAGAATTCGAGTTCCCCCGGACCATCTACCGAGGTTTCAACGTAGGACCGGCCATCATCATCGATATCTCCGCTTTGCAGCGCCTGTCCATCCTGTCTGCTGACCTGACTCTGGACAAACCAGGGGTCCTCGGTGTTAAGAAATACAAGTTCCGGGTTATTGACCGCAGTGGCGAAATCCGGCGGAGGTGGCGCCAGACTCACCGTCACAGCCAGTGTCTCGGTCGTCGTCCCCGCTGGGTTTACCGCTCTGATTTCAACATTCTGGATCCCCTCTCCAGAGGAGATCCAACTCAGCACACCACTTTCGGCATCGATCGTCATGCCGACCGGAGCTTGCCCGAGCTCGTAGGAGAGACTCAGGTTACTCGTGGATACCCGATAGCTAAAAGGGTCTCCAGACACTACTCTTGCCTCAAGCGGACTCGAGATAACTGGAAGGGTGAATGCCTCGTCTCCCAGTGAGTCACCCTCTCTCAGGGTAAGAAACTGGTCCACATCGGGAGCGAGAATTTCTTCAATAATTCCCGAGGGCCACCGCACTACCAGCTTGGAAATACTTGTGGAGTCACCCAGACCAAAGATCTTAGTCAGGGAATTTTGTATTCCGTAGCCCTCTCCCGCGCGTACTTCCCTGAGTTGCACTCCCCAGTCCCCATGGAGCTCCAATCGAGCCCCGATGGCATTAGGGTTAGAGGTGCGCCCCTTGAGCTGCACCACGAGGTAATGGTTCTCGTTCGGATTGTTCAGAAACAGGAGATCTCTCAGGCTTGCCGAGGTCCCATTGTAGCCGGTTCCTCGCCCCCCGAAGATGTCGACAAATCCGTCGTGATTAAGATCACCAAGAGCACAACTATGGAGATGGGAGATCGGGGTTCCCCCACTCAGCCTCAGAATATCCGGGACCTCGGTAAATGTCTTATCCCCGTTGTTGCGATATATCCGGTAGGTCGCAGCCGATCCACCCAGATCGGTAGCTGTAACGAGCAGATCAATATGGGTGTCATTATCAAAATCCCGGAAAAGCGCCTGAATTCCAAAGTAATCGATATCTCCCAGCCCCGCGCTTTCACCGATATCCGTAAATCCACCGGACCCGTCGTTCTCAAGGAGCCTTGATGTTCCAGCCCCGTGGTTAAGGATGAAGCAATCCATGTCTCCGTCGTTATCTATGTCAGCAAAATCACTGCACCATGATTGCTCGCCATCAGCGAGACCCACCGCAGGACCCTCGTCCGTGTAGTTGTTGGAACCGTCGTTCCGGAACAATCGGTTGATCCGGCGACGATCGGTTGAGCTCGTCACTCCTAAACGACATTTCGAAAGATAAATATCACGGTGCCCGTCATTGTCGTAATCTGTCTCTATGACCGCATAGTTTCCACTGGAGACACTGGAAGGAAGAGAGGCCCCAATCAGACCACGCTGTAATGAGAACCCTCCCGCTCCGTCGTTTTTGTAAGGGTGGTTGTCGTCGTTGTCATCACAAGCAAAGAGGTCAATGTTCCCGTCATTGTCAAAATCCGCAAAGATTGTTCCCTGAACAAAAATATCGCGATCAGGCAGCTCAATGGAGGTGTAAGACTGCCCGCTAGCTCCTGCTTTAAGAAGGAGGGCTCCACCGGACGACGGGCCGATGAAAATGTCATTAAATCCGTTGCGATCGACATCTGCAGCGCATACTGCCCAAATCGAACCACGGGGGAGATCGCCGTAGTCAACCGCTGAAAAGGGCTGTCCCGGCTCATTCTGATAATCGATGAATAACCGATCTGTCTGATGAACCCGTACGAGGTCATCACGCCCATCACCATTGAGATCAACGATTGCCATCGGCGCACCACTGCTGGAGGAGCTGGCAAGCAGATCCGTGTGATCAGTGAAACTGAACTGAGCTTGGAGAGACGCCGCAAC
>DIHT01000040.1:7060-33388 GCA_002420305.1 Akkermansiaceae bacterium UBA5689
ACTTGAGACACAATAGCACCGAGTCGTCAAACAGGGTAGCGTCAATTCTTGCCAGAATACCCCTTTGGTGCTGACCTGCCCATCTCGTGAGGCCTCTTCTCGTTCTTTTCTTACTGCTTGGGGGCCAATTCGTTGCGGAACCCCTATCCGCAAAGCCCCGCCCTAACGTTCTTTTCCTAGCCATCGATGACCTTAACGACTGGGTGGGATTCCTTGGAGGTTATCCGGGAAAGGTGCACACTCCTCACCTGGACCGCCTCGCAGCTAGCGGCACCGCATTCACCAACGCTCACTGTCCTGCTCCAGTGTGCTGCCCCAGCAGAGCCTCGGTTCTGAGCGGCCTTTACCCAACTTCCACAGGCATCTACAACAACCAGCACTGGTGGAAGCCTAACCTTCCTAACCTCCGGACCATCCCAATTCACTTCAGGGACAATGGATACCACACCATAGGAACCGGAAAAATATTCCACCATACCGCGGGGAATAACCCCCCGATCCAATGGGATCATTTCAAGAGAGCCCCCTTCAATGATAATGGATGGCTCCGATACGGCGATCGCTCTTATCCCTGGACAGCAGCCAAACCTCGCCCCAGAGAGTTCCCCTACTCAGGAATTAAACTCTATTCCGGCGAGGCCGACTGGGGGGTTCTTCCCCAGCGGGAGAGCCAGTATGACGACTCTCTGGTAGCCGATTACGCCATCGACTACCTTGAGAACCTCAACCAGCGAGCAACCAATAAGCCGTTCTTTCTCGCCTGCGGAATCTTTCATCCTCATCTACCGTGGTATACCCCGCAAAAATACCTCGACCTCTACCCACTGGATCAGATCCAAATCCCGGAAAACATCCCGGAAGATCTCAATGACATTCCCAGTCCCGGACGCAAGCTCGCCGAAAAAAAATCGGGTGATCTTCGCAGGATTCGAGAGACGGGGCGTTGGCCAACCGCGATCCAACATTATCTCGCCAGCATCTCCTTCGCTGACGCCCTTGTCGGCCGCGTGCTCGACTCTCTGAGAAAAAGCAGTGCATCCGACAGCACCGTCATCGTTCTCTGGTCCGACCACGGATGGCACCTCGGCGAAAAGGGACACTGGCACAAACGGACTCTCTGGGAGGAAGCCACCAGAGTCCCCCTGATCATCAGCACTCCAAAGGTCGGGGGTCTTAACCAGCGCTGCGCACAACCAGTCAGCCTCGTCGACATTTTCCCCACTCTGATTGAATTATGTCATCTCTCTCCAGTCAGCAATCTTGACGGCATCAGCCTTGTTCCATGGCTGATGGACCCGGCGAAAACCCGTGAGCACCCGGCCCTTACCATCGAAGAGTCTGGCCATATTTCGGTGCGGACTCTTCACCATCGGGCCATTCATTATACGAGTGGAGAATGGGAACTTTATGACCATCGATCCGACCCAAAGGAACGAACCAACCTCGCAAAGGACCCGAGGCATAAAGAGCTGATCAAAAGAGCCAGAAAATGGATTCCACAAACCCCATCTCAACCTGTAGCCACCAAGAAGGCCTTCATCTTTAGTCACCACAACTTCACATGGACCCGAAAAAAGACCGGAAAGATCATCCAAGGCAAGTAGCCCTCTATTTCCCTTGCTATTGAAACGGGCGGCGCCAATCTATTCCCAGTTGCCAAGTGGCAGCCTCTCGTGACTCCCTTCTTTGGAGTCCTGCCGCAGGACACTGTTGGCAAGAACCCGAGCCCCCGTTGCGTGGACTATTCCCACGATGACCAGTAGGCTCAAATTATATTCCATAGCTACCATGAAATCCCAATCCCGCTTCAAGACGGGATCTCCCCTCCGCGAATCGTTTCCAAAGAACGTCCTCCGTGAAGCCGACAAGTTTGGCTCGCATATCAAACAGCAGGATACTGCCGGCCGTAAAGACTGCCGTAACGATCCGGTCATCAGCATCGACCCGTCCTCTGCTCTGGATCTTGATGACGCCTTTTCTCTTCAGCAAACCGGAGGGAAGCGATGGAAACTCCGGGTTCATGTCGCCGACGTCTCCCACTACGTGAAGGCAAATTCCCTGCTCGACCGGGAAGCGCGCATTCGAGGCAATTCCACCTATCTCGTGGACCGGGTCATCCCCATGCTCCCAAGCAGCTTGAGTAACGGCCTCTGCTCCCTCCACCCTGACTCCGACCGCCTCACGAAGTGCGTTGAATTCACTCTTACGAACGACGGCAAAGTTCTCGGGACCCGTTTCTTCTCAGCTCTTATCCGATCCAAGAGACGATTTTCATACACGGAGGCCATGGGCGTCCTCCACGGCACTCAGCAAGGCCGCCTTGAGACTATGCTTCGTTACTCGGATCGCCTCGCCCAGAAGATCCGCGCTCAACGTGTCCAATCAGGATCACTGGAATTTCCCTCCAGGGAAACACGCCTTCTCCTGAACCAACAGGGGCGAGTCAAAGCCATAGAACCTGTCGTCCACGACAGAGCGCATCAATTGATCGAGGAATTCATGCTGCTAGCAAACGAAGCCGTTGCAACTAGGCTCAGCAAATTACAACGGGTGACCATCCATCGCACCCACGAACGACCCGACCCGGCCCGTCTCCGGGAATTTCGGGGATCCCTCCGCCGCCACCAGATTCCATGCGGCAATCTGAAATCACGCCGAGAAATTCAGAGAGTGATGGCCCGCCTGGACCGAGCCCCTGCTGGACCTGCACTGCAGATTGGATTTCTCCGAACACTGCCGAGGGCGCGCTACACAACCAGACCCAAGGGTCATTTCGGACTGGCGAAGGATCATTATGCGCACTTCACTTCTCCCATAAGGCGCTATGCCGACCTCCTTGTCCATCGCTCTCTTTTTGAGAGCAGGGCCACCAGACCCCGTGAACTCCACCGCATCGCAGAGCATCTTTCGGTGACCGAAAAAAACTCCTCCCAAGCGGAGAAAGAAAGCAAGCGTTCAAAACTGTGCGATTACCTCATACACAAACTCAGGAGCGGAGACACTCCCCTGCACAACGCGCTGGTTACTCAGGTTTGCTCCTTCGGGATTCTCGTGGAGGTCTCTGAACTTGGAGTCCACGGACTCGTCCCCCGCCGACTCCTCAGGCACAATCGATATCATCTCGATCTCCACAAGCAGCAGGTCCGAGACCTCAGATCGGGGCGACTCATTACTCTCGGGAGCCCCATTCAAGTCATCATATCTAATGTCGATAAAGAGAAACAACAAATCGACTTCAAGCTCTCCTCCCTCTTCCGCAAACCTCGGAAAAAGCCAAAGCAGCGGCACTGACTGCCACCCACCACAGCGACCTTCCGAGATGTCCTCGAGGCAGTGAAACTACCGGTCCCCAGACTGGCGCGCCGCTCCGCTCCCCCCTTTAGCAGAACTACTTCCTCCCGATGAGCCGCTGACCTTACCTTGGCCACGATTGCTTGGCCCCTGCGAACCAACCGCTGACTTCAAGTCTCCACTCTCGATCAATTTAGCCACTGGCGGATGGTCGAGGGCCTTGGGCGTCACCTGTCCCGTCTTGCCAGGCGCGAGAAAGAGACGCTTGCCTCCTGGAAGCGGAACAATGAGGGGTTTTTTGCTTTTATTGGTAACGTCCATCAATTTAGTGAGCTTGGGGGGAGACTAGCACAGCGCCTCCCGGCTGCCATTGGATAATGGCAAAGGCCCCGGAATTCTGTAACCTCAGAAACTGCCATGAAACTCACCCTTTTTCTGCTTCTCGTCCTCGCACCCCTTTCAGCCGTTGCCGATGACTGGCCCCAATGGGCCGGTCCCCGCCGCGATGGAGTCTGGAGAGAGACTGGCGTCCTCGATAGATTTCCAAAAGGAGGCCCAAAGGTTCTCTGGCGCACCCCCATCCGCCGGGGGTATGCAGGTCCCGCGGTCGTCAATAATCGCGTCTACCTGATGGACCGGGAAGTCGACCAGAGCGCCGAAGCCAAGCGGCAATCTGCCCGCACTGGAGCCCAATCTGGATCAGAACGCCTTCTCTGTCTCGACGCCTCTACCGGCAAAACTCTGTGGGAAGAGTCCTACCCTTGCGCCTATACCATGTCCTATCCCGCAGGTCCCCGAGTGACGCCCCTTGTTAATGGGGAGCGAGTCTACACGCTGGGAGCCGAGGGGCTTCTTCTCTGCCGCGCCGCACAAGATGGCACAGAGCTCTGGCAGCATGACTTCAAGGAGCGGTTCGGAATCAAAACCCAGACCTGGGGCTTCGCGGCCTCTCCTCTCATTCATGGAGACCTCCTGATCTGTCTCGCCGGCGGAGCAGGAAGCACTGCGGTCGCCTTCCACAAGAAAACCGGTAAGGAGATCTGGCGCTCCCTGACCGCGGCCCAGCCAGGCTACTGCCCGCCCCAGCTTGTCTCTCACAAAGGACGTGAGCTTCTCATCATCTGGCACCCTGAAAGCGTCAACGCTCTCGATCCGAAGACCGGGAAAGAGCTCTGGTCCGTCCCTTGGAAAATTCGTTTTGGCCTCAGCATTCCTGTTCCCCAGATGATTGATGAGGATCACCTCTTCCTCTCTTCTTTCTATAACGGCTCCATGCTTCTTCAGCTCAAGGCTGATCACAGCACCCCGAAGATTGTCTACCGCACCGAACAGGCTAGTGAACGCAAAACCACCCATCTCCACGGCATCATGAACACCGCCGTCCTGCGAGAGGGCCACCTTTTCGCGGCCTGTAGTTACGGGCAGTTTCGCTGTATGGAGGCCCTTACTGGCAAGCGGGTCTGGGAGTCCTTCAAGCCCATCAACCTCGACAAGCCCACCCGATGGGGCACTGCCTTTGTGACTCCGCACGAGGACCGCTATTTCCTGTTCACCGAGAAGGGAGACCTCGCCATTGCCCGCCTCTCACCCAAGGGATACGAGGAAATTGACCGGGCTCATGTCATCGAACCCAATGGAGCCGACCTGCGCCAGCGGCGCATCGTCTGGACCCATCCTGCCTACGCCAATAGATGCGCCTTCATCCGTAACGACACGGAAATCATCTGCCTCTCCTTGGCCGAGGAAGACTAAAGACCCAAAAGGAAGACGCCACGAAGAACTAAGGAGGTAGCCTCTCCTTATCTTTCCCTCACGAGACGAGCTCGCAGGAAGAGCGTTCCGCTATCGGAGGGCGGCAATTCGAACTGAGTTGTTGAAGCCCCGCTACCATGTCGACAACCAAAGGCACCTAGTTCCATACGGGCAGCATTACTCACTTCGCAATCCCTTTCCTTTCCGCAACGCAGAAAGCTGGCTTGCAAGGCGCTTAGCGACCTCGGGATGCTTGGCCTGCACATTGTTCTGCTCTCCCACATCCTTCGACAGATCGTAGAGCTGCGCCCCTTTCTTCTTCTGTCCGGGGATAAACTTCCAGTCCCCCGAACGGATAGCAACCTGCCATCCCGCTTCTTCCAAGGTAAAGGGCACTCCCGTCTCGCTCTCACCGAGAAACGCAGCCAGCGTGCTCCGGCTGTCACGGGCTTCTCCAGCCTTGAGTTTGATTCCCAGCAGGTCAGCAAAGGAGGCAACAAAGTCAATCTGGCTCACCAGAGCCGAGGACACCCCGGGCTTGATTCTCGCCGGCCACCGCACGAGAAACGGCACCCGGGTCCCTCCCTCATAGATCTGGTATTTCCCTCCTCGGTAGGGGCCGGAGCCATCGTGCCCCTGGTCGGACTCCTCGGTGGACTTGCGCACCGTGGACCCATCCGTGTATCCATCATCGTAAACTGGCCCATTGTCCGAAGAGACGATGAAGATGGTGTTGTCCGCAAAGCCGGTGTCTTCAAGAGCCTGCGAGACCGCTCCGACCATCCAGTCAAACTGCACCATCGCGTCCCCTCTCTTTCCTAACTTGGTCTTACCTTGAAACCGTGGATGCGGGGCACGTGGCACGTGGATATCCTGAGAGGAAACGTAGAGGAAAAAGGGTTTCTCCTTCTTCTGCCGTTCAAGAAACTTACGGGCCTGCACCGCAAACTCATCGGCCATGGTCTCGTCATTCCAGAGCGCCGACTTTCCACCCCACATCTTACCGATACGCCCAATCCCGTTGATCACGGTTTCGCTGTGCTGATGATCGCCCGGGTAATAGGTCTCCGCTTCGGGGTTGGTTCGACCGTAGGGATAGACCGTGCTCTTATGCCCTTCCGGAGCGGTGTTCACATAAAGCGGGTCGGAGGGGTCCAGATTCACCACCCGGTAGTTCTCGAGATAGACGCAGGGAACTCGGTCGTTCGTGGATGGCAGGAGAAAGGAGTAGTCGAACCCAACTTCCAAAGGGCCCGGCTTGACATCCCCATTCCAGTTCACCGGACTACCCTTAGCACCCAGTCCGAGGTGCCACTTGCCGACCACCCCCGTCTTATAGCCAGCCCGGCGGAAGAGCTTAGGCAGCGTGAGAATATCCGTTGGAATGCAAAGCGGCGCGTTAGGGGGAAGAATTCTTACCCCTTCCCGAAATCCATAAAGCCCAGTGAGCATGGAATAGCGTGAGGGAGTGCAGGTGGCCGCCGTACAGTGCCCGTCAGTGAACCGCATTCCCTCCCCCGCAATCTGATCGATGAAGGGTGTGGGGATCTTGGTAGCACCATAGACCCCGACATCCCCGTAGCCGACATCGTCTCCATAGACGATGACGACATTAGGGTGCTCGGCAGCAGGAAGGAGGGCGGTAAAAAGCAGAGATGCAGTTAAGGCTAGGAACTTCATGTTGACGCTGGATTCTGGGAGCAAGGAGGCCGTGAACACGAGCAGGAAAGCAGAACTTTCTCCCCGACAGAAATAACCGGGATCTCCTGCTCCCAGCCCGTCGAATCCCCGCCGAATCGGTTGATGAGGAGCATTTTATCTTCTAAGATACCTACCATGCGTTCCATCCCACGCTTTCTGGCTCCTCCCTCCCTGCTTTTGCTCGGGGCCGTTCTGCACCCGGTGAGCTCTCTCCCCGGAGCAGAGGTCTCCGCCGCCCTTCCCCTGCAAAACGCCGGACCAGCGGCCAAAACCCTTTTCACAGCCCTCTCACCCGAAGAATCCGGCATCAATTTTGTCAATCCAATCGATACGACACACCCTCTTAAGCGAATCTACCTCGGAGCCTTTGCCTGTGGGGGCATCGGAGTGGGAGATCTCAATGGAGATGGCCGTCCAGATCTCTTTCTGACCGGGGGGTCTCCCGAAAATCGAGTCTATCTCCAGACCGAAGAACCCCTCCGGTTTATCGACGCCACCGCCCAGTCTGGAATCAAGGCGGCCGGAACGTGGTCTTCCGGGCCGACCCTCGTGGATATAGATGCCGACGGAGACCTCGACATTCATGTCTGCAATTACGACGCGCCCAATCACCTCTGGATCAATGATGGAGAAGGAAAATTCACGGAGAAGGCAGAGGCCTATGGTCTCGCCATCTCGGATGCCAGCCTGACGGCCACCTTCTGTGACTATGACTTGGACGGGGATCTCGACTGCTTCCTTCTCACACGGGATTTCAAGCGCGCAGGGGGACGTCCCAAGGAGCACCCAGTCGAGCTGGTGAACAATAAGTGGAGGATCAAACCCGGCTTCGAAAAGTATTACGATATCGTGACCCGGGCAGGCGGCAAGCAGGTCTACATTAATGCTGGCCGGCAGGACATCCTGCTGCGCAACGAGGGCCCCGATGCCAGGGGGCAGACGCGTTTTAGTGATGTCAGCGCGTCTGCTGGGATCTCGGGGAGGGATCGAGGAAACTCAGTCACCTGGTGGGACTTCGATAATGACGGTCTCCCCGATATCTACGTCGGCAACGATTTTAAGGATGCGGACCGCCTCTATCGCAATAATGGCAATGGCACCTTCACCGATGTGATCCGACAGGCAGCCCCTCACACTCCCTGGTTTTCCATGGGAGCCGACATCGCGGATCTCGATGGGGATGGGCGCACCGACCTGCTGGTTGCCGATATGGCAGGGACCAACCATTACCGCTCCAAGACCACCATGGGCGAAATTACCTCAATCCGCCCTTTTCTTCTTTCCGCGGTTCCCCGGCAATACATGCATAACGTTCTCTATCTAAACAACGGAGTAGGCAAACTTGCAGATGGAGCCTTTCAGGCGGGACTGGCCAATTCCGACTGGACTTGGGCGGTCAAACTCCAGGACTTCGATCTCAACGGGCACGTTGACGCCTACTTTACCAACGGCGTGTCACGCAGTTTTAATAATTCCGATGATCAGCGAAGCGCCTCAGATCATATTGGCCAGACCGAGTGGGACTACTACGAATCCCATCCTCCCCGCAAAGAGGAGAATCTCGCCTTTGCCAACCGTGGCAACCTGAATTTCGAGAACGTCAGCAAGAGCTGGGGACTCGACCACCTCGGCATGAGTTATTCGGCCGCCACCGGCGACCTCGATGGGGATGGGGATGTTGAATTGATCGTCGCTAGTCTCGATGAATCGGTTCGGGTCTACAGGAACAATACCCCGGCCTCCTCCCAGCGAGCCTCCATTCGCCTCGAAGGCGCGGCAGGAAATCGGCTGGGCCTTGGCGCAAATGTCTGGGTTCAAAGCGGCGGCAGACTCCAGAGGCAGGTCGTTCAGCCAGCTACGGGCTTCCTCTCGTCCAATCAACCCAAATTACACTTCGGCCTCGGCGACAATACACAAATCGAGCACATCACCGTCAAGTGGCAAAGGGGACACGTGCAACGGATTGAAAATCTGCGTGCCGGCCAAACCTACCATATTAAAGAACCCTCCACCCAACCACCACGGTGGGCCCGACCAGTCCGAAAGCCCACCCGCTACGCGCCAATCACCTCCCCCTCTCTCCGGTCGATCGCACACCGCGAAACGCCTCACGACGACTTCTCCAAACAACCACTCCTACCCTATAAACACTCTCAACTCGGCCCCGGCATGGCATGGAGCGACCTCGATGGCGATGGTGACGCCGACTGTTACCTCTCTGGAAGCGCAGGTCATCCAGGAATCCTCTCCGTTAATGAAGGCAACGGCCTGCTGCGCAATATCAAGAATCTGGAGTTCACTCGTCACGCGGAAAGAGAGGACCTTGGCGCGATCTTTTTTGATGCCAACTCAGACGGCACGAACGACCTCTACGTGGTAAGTGGCGGAGTGGAATGTCCGGCAGGATCTCCCCAATTGCGGGACCGACTCTACTTGAATGACGGCAAAGGCCAATTCACCCATGCTCCCAACGCGCTCCCCGATTTACGGGACAGCGGCAGCTGCGTCGTCGGGGCCGACTACGATCGCGATGGAGACATTGATCTCTTCATCGGAGGCAGGGTCGTCCCCGGAGCCTATCCCGCAACCCCTCAGAGTCGCCTCCTTCGCAACGACTCAAAGGGGCCGGCGCCAACATTCTCTGACCAGACCGCGTCCGTTGATGGCCTCGGCCAGGCAGGTCTGGTATCCGGCGCTCTCTGGTCAGACGCCAACGGTGATGGGTGGGTCGACCTGCTGGTCTGCTGCGAATGGGGGCCCGTGACGATCTTTCTCAACAGAAAAGGAAAGCTGGTTGAATCTACCGCAGGATCTGGACTCGCTACTTATCTTGGGTGGTGGAAGGGAATTGCCGCAAGCGACCTCGATGGAGATGGCGACCTTGATTACGTGGTCAGCAACCAAGGCACCAATACTCCATACAAGGCCTCTAAAGAGAAACCCGAACTGCTCTTTTATGGCGACTTTGACGGGAGCGGGAAGAAGCGAATCGTTGAGGCTAAGTTCGAGGGCAAAACCTGCTATCCGCGGAGGGGGTTCAGTTGCTCCAGCGGAGCGATGCCTGCCTTGCGTAGTCGACTCAAAACTTTCGAAAACTTCGCCCGGTCTACTCTGGGCGATCTTTACGGAGACGTCCTGTCAGGATCCTTACGACTGGAGGCCAACACCTTGGAGTCCTGCGTACTCCTCAATAACGGAAACGCCCGCTTCAGCATTACAAAGCTACCCCGAGCCGCTCAGTTCTCTCCGTCGCAGGGTGTTCTCCTCAGCGACCTTGACGGCGATGGCCTCACCGATTGTGTCCTCGCCCAGAACTTCTTCGGCGCTCAACCAGAGATTGGCCTGCTGGACTCCGGTTTGAGCGTTTTCCTACATGGGAGAGGGTCGGGCAGGTTTCTGGCTGCCGGCCCGGACAAGAGCGGCATCCGAATCGCAGGTGCGGCCACTGCCCTTACGACCGCAGACCTCAATCTTGATGGCCGTCCAGAACTCGCATTTGCCGTCAACAACTCTCCCGCAATGTTCCTTTCGGAACTCCCTGTCAGCAACCAAAGCCACAAGCTTTTTGAGGTCCGCCTCAGGGGGAAACCCGGAAACCTTGTCTCTGTCGGGGCCCGCATCACCTTATCTTCCCCGACGACCTCTCAATCTCAGACCTCGGAGATCACCGCAGGGTCTGGCTACCTCGGCCAGTCAGAGGCAGCCCGCTGGTTTGGGCTCGGACCAGCGGCCCCCGAAACCCCGATATCGGTGACCGTCCGCTGGCCTGACGGAAGCTCTACCATCACCAGAACTGTTGCCGGCGATCGAAAAGTCCTTATTCAGCAACCCTGACTATCTTCAATCACACTCGACATCAGAAGCGTGAATACTGTAAGCCTTCTACTTTCCTAAAGCCCCCTATAGCCCAGTGCGATCATTCCTCCATTCCTCAAAAACACTGATTCTGCGCTGCCTGGCACTTCTTGCCACAGGCGCGCTCCATGCTGCGCCAGTGATCAACGAAATTCACTATAACAACGACCTTAATTATATCGCTACCGAGTTCATCGAGCTCCACAACCCGGGCCCAGAGGCAGTAGCCCTAACCGACTGGAAACTCGCCGGAGGCATCGATTTCACCTTCCCAGAGAATTCTCTCCTGGAGGCCGGGGCTTACGTTGTGGTGGCAGAAAACCCCGCAACTCTCCGTTCAGAGTTCTCAAGCCCCACAGGTGACCTTAGAGTTGTTGGACCTTATGCTGGAGGCTTGAGCGGAGAAGGCGAAACCATTGAGCTCTTTGACAATTCTGGCGAGCGTATCGATCGGGTGAGCTTCGATATCGACTTCCCCTGGCCGATCGCTGCAGATGGCGCCGGCAGCTCGATGGAGCTGATCCATCCAGATCTCGACAACGACCTTGGAAGCTCCTGGAGAAGCTCGGGCAACAATGGAGCCCTCGGCCCTCCCACACCCTCAGCCGCTAACAGCGTCTATAGCACGGTTGCCCCACCCAATATTCGTCAGGTTCGCCATGATCCCCAGCAACCTGCGAGCGTGGAGGATCTGATTGTTACTGCCAAGGTCACAGATCCCGACGGCGTCGGCGCGGTAACACTCGCCTACACTCTCATTCTCCCCGGCCGCTACATACCTGCCTTCCTCGCCAAACCCTATTCTGAACTCTTGAGCAATCCGACAGCTCCTCACCAGCCCAATCCCGCCTACCTCCGGAACTGGCTGAGCGTCGCCATGAACGACGACGGACTTGGAGCCGATGCCGTTGCAGGCGACAGCATCTATACCGCCACCATCCCAGCCAATTCCTATCAGAATCGCACCCTGATCCGCTACCGAATCACCGTGAGAGATAGTGAAGGAACCTCTGCCACCGCCCCATTCCCTGACGATGAATCGCTGAACTTCTCGTGCTTTGTCTACGACGGACTACCGGACTACGAGACCACCACCCGGACCTACTCAGCTGACACGGTTCTCAACACCCTTCCAGCCTATCACCTTCTCACTTCCGAGGAAGATTACGACCAATGCGTGGCCTACGACGGAAATCAGATTCCACGCAACAGCTATGACGCCCGCAGCGCCTTTAACTGGAGTGCGACTTTCGTCTACGATGGCATCGCATATGACAACATTGGGTATCGCCTGCGACAGAGAAACGCGCGGTATTCCAATCGAGGAAAACGCAGTTTCCGATTTCGTTTCAATCGTGGGAACTACGTCCAGCTTCATGACATCTGGGGAAACCCCTACCCTACCAAGTGGCGCACGCTCAACTCTCACAAGATGCATGCTCGGGGAGGCACTAATTTTGGACTCTACGAGGCCGCCAATTCTATCCTCTGGAATACCACAGGAACCGCGGCACCCTTCACCCACTGGTTCCATTTCCGTGTCATCAAGAGCACCGAGGAAGCCCCAGACCAGTATCGTGGAGATTTCTACGGATTTCTTCTCGCTACTGAAGACTATGACCGGAGGTTTCTTGAGGCGCACGATCTAGAGAAGGGAAATCTCTACAAACTTAAGTCTGGGTTAACTGAGGGATCAGACGTCATACGATACCACGCTCCCCGGGGCGCCCAAGGTGGAGCAGACTACGAAAACATCATCTTCAATCTGCGCCCCAACCGAAATGACTCCTGGCTTCGGCAGCACGTGGATTGGGATTCATGGTATCACTACCATGCTATCGTAGATGCTGTAAGACACTACGATGTTCAGCCCAATACTGCCGAACATCTCAAAAACCGGGCTTATTACTTCAAGCCGAACCGGTCCCGATTTGGACTTCTGCAAGTCCTGCCGTGGGACTCCGACACCAGCTGGGGGCCGAACTGGAATGGTGGCGAAGATTTTTGCAAGTATGCGATGGGGTCGAGGGCCGAGTTTAACATGGAATATCGTAATGTAGTTCGCGAAATCCGGGACCTGCTCTGGCAACCAAGTCAAATCAATGGCCTGATCGACATGCTTCAGGATCGGGTGATCAGCTTTCAGCAGGCTGACCGCCTTCGCTGGACCAATGCCCCTGCCTCCGCAGGCTCACAGACCGATGGCGATATTCGACTGCGCACCCGTGACATGAAAATGTTCGCCTTTACAGGAGGAAGCTGGACCGGAGGAGATACTGGAACAATGGCTCCTGCCTCTCGTGACAGCGGCACATCCGGGCGAGAGGGCCGGGACGCCTATCTTGACGAACTGAGTGCTGACTCTGCCATTCCTGATACCCCTGTCATCACGGACCTGAGCGATCCAGGACACCCTGCCAATGGCCTCCGTTTTTCCTCATCCGCCTTCTCGGATAACTCGGGAGGTTTTGGCGCAATGGAATATCGAATCGCGCATCATGCCCCCTACACCAGGGGAGACAATGTCCCATTTCCATTCGAGTGGACTGCAACCTGGGAAACAGGGGAACTTTCAGAATTTACTCCTGAGATTCGGCCGCCTGCCTCTGCTGTAAAAGGTGGCCAGACCTATCGGGCCCGCGTTCGACATAAAGATACCTCCGGCCGCTGGAGCCACTGGTCTGACCCACTGGAATTCCAAGCCTCTAATCCTGTTGCCAGCGCATATCAGGAGAATCTGGTCATTAGTGAGATCATGTATAATCCAGCGGGCCCCGATGACACAGAGTATCTCGAGCTGCACAATATCGGACCAGATCCTCTCGACCTGACAGATGTGAGATTCACCAAAGGAATCGATTACGATTTCGAAGACGGCACGGTCCTCGCCTCAGGTGCATACCTCCTTATCGTCCGGAACCGCCTGGCCTTCGAGGAGCGCTACGGATCGAACCTTCCGGTCGCTGGAGAATACCTGAATGAAGAAGAAAGCCGGCTCGAGAATGATGGAGAACGGATCAAGATCGCCCTTGGGACTTTTCCCATTCACGACTTCGTCTATGACGACACTCTCCCATGGCCCGAAGAGGCGGATGCTGGTGGGTTTTCCATGGAACTCATGCGCACCAGCGATAATTCGGCTAACGACCCTCTCGACCCCCTTGGCCACGGAATCCCAACGAACTGGCGTCTCGGGGGCTCTCCCGGGAGAACCGGAAGCCAAACCTTTGAAGGAGCCGACCCTCTTGACGATAGCGATCAGGATGGCCTTCCTGCATTTCTCGAACACGCGTTGGGCAGCGATAACCTGAACCCTCTGAGCGGACCAGAATTACTCTCCGCTGGGAGTCCGGACGGCACCCTGACATTTACGTTCCAGCGGAAACTTGCCGCTGACGATGTTCTCTTCACTGTGGAGGTCTCGAGAGATCTCATCCTCTGGACGAACGAAACCGCCCTTGTCTCTGAGACCGCGGGTAGCGACGGAACCTCCATCGTCACCTACACCCCAACCTTCGAAGCAGGCAATGACTCAAGGTTATTCATGCGTCTCCGGGCGACCCTCGTCGATCCACTACCCTGACATCAGGGAAGATGTTCATCTCCGAAGGATCACGGCATGTGAAACCATGCATCCTCCGCCACCACCTGCAAAGAAAAGCCTGGCCCCTCCCATGAGATCACCAACTCTTCATCTCCTCCCTGTTCAAAGAACGAAATGGTTACCGGATGAAGCCCTGCTGGCAACCGAACGAGCCCACTCTTTCTCTGGACCGCATGCAGGCCATCATTGTTCACCACGACCTCATCTCCGATAGAGAGCCGACTGCCATCATCTGACGAGGTGTAAAAGGTATACAGGCCCTCTTCAGGGATCTTGACGAAGCCCTCGAACTGGATCCCATAGTTTTCCCTGTTCTCTGTGCTATAAGCCTCCTCGGTAGGCATCTTGACCACGCCATTCACTACTGGATTCAGCTCATCAAAGTCAGGCAAGGCATCCCAGCTACCCTCGAAACCCTCAAATTTTAACCCAATCTCCATTCCCTCTTCGGCTACCGGCTTGAGCAACTCCAATTCCCCAAGCTCTACCTCGATATTTTTGTGCTCCCCATTACGCTGAATCTTCAGTTCCAGCCGCTCTCCAGATGCTTTCCCGACGAGTGCCAGATGAAAATCCACTCCATGGCCTACCTCCCGACCGTCCACTGCCTCAATCCAGTCTCCGGCTTCAACGCCAGCTTTCTCAGCTGGTGAACCCTCGCTGACATCCCCTACGACCACGGAGGATTTTAGCATTTCAACCTGTAAACCCAGCCTGAACCCATAGCGAAGTTCAGCCGACAAAAGAGTAGGAAACACTTCCCGAACTCGATCCGCAGTTATCGCAAAGTTAATATTTTCCCCATCGAGCTTTTTTGAGGTGATCACCCCAATCTGTTCTCCAAGAGCATTAATGAGCGGCCCTCCCGAGTTCCCACCACTTACTGCCGCACTGGTCTGCACCATTCCAGGAAGAAATGTTCCCGCTACTGCAGTCGATCGATTGAGCCCGCTCACGATCCCCTCGGAGACAGAGTGAACCAGCCCCCCGGGATTCCCGATGACCACCACCGGCTCCCCCAGCATCAGATCATGGCTCCGTCCGAGCTTCAGGAACGGCAGACTTTTTCCCGCATCCACCTTAACAAGAGCTAGGTCCTCTGAGCTCATGGTAGCGATAATCCGGAACATCATTGGAGGCTGTCCTGGGAGAAACGCCTGACCCTCATGCATCCGGAAAAGCACATGATTGTTGGTGAGCAGATATCCCTCCTCATGAATGAGCGAGGCGCTTCCTACTCCCATCGTAAAAACGCCAGCGGAATCCTGTGCCTGAACGGTTTGCAGAGAAGCCACTGCTGGCAAACAGCGCTCAACCAACTGCACCAAGGGAGTGTAGCGAGCCTGTGATTTTTCCACGCCATCCCCATCCTTCTGATCCTGATCTGCCCGCGCAATGGATCCTCCGGCAGCAACTAAGAGGCAGACAAACAGGAACGCTTTCAGGCACATCATTCCCAAAATGAGGGGCCTCCGCAAAATATCCAGCAAGAACACGATTTGGGAGTGTGACTTAAACCAGCTGCTTCACCCTCTTGACACTGAACCCGTAAGAGGAACAATGGAGCCATCAGTCAGATCGAACAACACCTCTACGTCATCATGTGGCCGAACTACGCCTTGGTGGCCTCTAACCTTCCTCCGGAAGAATTCGGCAAGCACTATACCGTGGGGAGCTCACGCTATTACCACGGGCAGGTGATTTTCGCCCAGATCGCCGACGACTACCGGAACGATTACTTTCAGATTGACGAATTGATGAAGGACGTTGTCCCGAATCAGGCGGGCAGACCAAAACGGACCAAGTTCATATCCTGTTACCGCGTTCTGGAGCATATCGACTTGTCCGCCTTTCTCGACCTCTACATCACATCGGTCTCCGGGCAGGTCCTCCGCCTCCAGCAGGCGCCATATGAGCGAGTTCATGAGCCTGGCTTCATCCGGACCTATCAGGAGATCTGCCCCTTCAGTGCTATCGTAATGAGCCATATGGCTCCTCCGGAATTTGGAGAATACATCACCGATCTCTCCCTCCCAAAAAGCGCTCCTGAGGTCATGTTTACCCAGATCGACTTCGTTATTGAGGATTTTCTGAAACAACTCGAAGCCAACCCTTTTCACACTTCCCCGATCCCCAACGTCCATCCCCACAAGTTAAAGGAGCAGATCCAAGAGCTTCAGGGCAAGCCGGAGAAGTCCACCAAGGCCATCAGCCTGGACTCCGTATTGGGACGAATTTCTTTCCTCCAACTCCGCACTGGATTCTGGATAGCGGCGCAGGAGAGAGAAATTTTTTACCCTATCCCCGATAGGGCCACTCTTGAGAGTGAGCACCCGGAATTCTTCCGTTCAATCGTGGGGTAAAGGCGAGAACCGCGCTCAATGCCCTGCTGCCCGGGCACCCTTCGTCTGCCCGATTTCGCTGAGCATGTCGCCGAACCATGGAAGGTCGATATCAAAGGGCTTCCCACCCTTGATCCGGGGGAAGGCGATACAGCTCATCTCGCCACCGGCATCTTCATCCATCCCAGCGACCCCGCTTTGCCCGTCCAAGGCATACCCTGCACCCGCAAACGCACTTTTCTTGATCAACTCAAGATCGCGCTCATTGGGCGCTGCAGAGCGTCCAAAGTACCCGCTTTTCTGAACGAGGACCTTGTCAGCGTTGAGCCTCTCCTTGAGCTTTGACGCGAACCACTTGCCCGGATTCAGTTCATCAAGACGCGCGTGACCAAAAGCATCACGCCTCACCTCTTCACCTGCAGCTTCCTTTTCGCGAATAATAGCATCCATCCCTGCTCCTTCACTGAGAAACAGGTTCACACAGTCATGCTTGTCCATGACCCCATTGAGCCGCTCGATCTCTGTATCGAGGTCTAGATCCACTTCCGGCACCCATACGGCATGGACATCCCAGCATTCCCGGGCCAGCCGCATCCCTGGCAGGAAATTCCACCCGTCCAGTCGCTTGCGGTAGGCTTCTGCCGTTGCGCCGGTGAGCCATCCACAGTGGCGGCCCATGACTTCATGAATGATCAAGTGCCTCGTACTGGTCGTGTTCTCGTTCGCAATATTCTCAAAGAAGATCGCGCCCTGGTCCGCCGCAGTCCAGGCGCCCAGCGTTTGCTCGATCGGAAAGACATCGTTGTCTACTGTCTTTGGAAGGCCGACAACCGTTAGATCATATCCGTTTTCCTGAAGGTATCCCGCGAGATCAGCTGCTGTCGTATTGGTGTCATCGCCCCCAATTGTATGCAGAATATCAATCCCATCCCTCTTGAGTTGCTCCGCTGCTACCTTGAGAGGTTCCTCCCCTGCTTGAACAAGCCCCCTCTTTTCACAATCCTCCACGTTCGTTAGTTTCACACGGCTGTTCCCTATCGGACTACCGCCAAAACGGTACAACACTTCATGCCGCTCCCTTGCCTCTGCTGGAAAAAGCATTCGCCGACCTAACAAAAGCCCCTGATAGCCATTCAAATAACCACTTAACTCCGCGTCCGGAGCCAGTTCATTATATTTTTCGATCAAGCCCCCAATCGAAGAGGATAGGCATGGAGCAAGTCCACCAGCGGTCAGAAACGCAATTTTTTGAGCCATAAGGTTACGCAGAATCTGAGGCTCCCTTAGCCGGGCTGTCAACCATGGTGATAGATTAAGAAGAGTTCCGGAAGGAGAACTGTCCCTCGCCCTATCCAAGCTCTGCCACTATCCCTCCTTGGACGCAACAAAGGTAATCAGGGAGTCAAATCCTTCGATCCTGATAGAATCTGCCGTAACTCCGGCACCATCGGCACGTATGAGCGAAGCGAGGTCAGATATCTGCCGATCATCCCAGAGCGATACTATTTCACGCCGCCCTCGGTAGCCCTTAGGACCCCGTGCGCACTCTCCATTCTTTGGGAATCGCGCGACAATGGCGGCATCTCTCCCAATTTCAGTCACCCTTGGGTAGTCCGGGTATGCTCACTCTATCTTTCTCGGCCAACTTGGAAATGACGAAGCGTGTGGCGGAATCACCCATCTTGGCCGCCTTGACGAGGGCTTGGTAGATTTCCTCAGTTTTTTCCCAAGGGGTCGGGTAGTAGTACGGGCCGCGGGTGTCCGGGCGGGTGCCCCACCAAGTGTCTCCCTGATAGAGCTTTTCCTTGTTCGCCAAGCGGACGAGACTCCTCGCGATCCGCTGTTTGGTGTCAGATTTGAGAGTCTTTTCGAAACGCTTCAGGAGGGCATCGACAGCTTCCGGGTGATGCATGTGCCGCAGGGCCATGAGTGCCCCGCTTTGGTTGGGCGTGCCGATTGCATCCACGCAGGCCGGCCCGGCCCGTAAGGCAACCAAGGCTTTGCGAGCGACATGTGGGAGAATGGACGCTGAGTTTGGAATGGCGTGCGGCCCTTCGACGATTTCCTTTTTTCCACCACCAGCGAATTTCTTTATCACCTTGTTGCTGGCGTGAAAACGGACCTGCCCACCACCGTGCGTGTCGGCCAACCCGGCCACGCATTTGAATCGGATGATGTCAGAAGGCAAATTCTTGTAGGAAATTACGCTTACAGCATGGGAACCGATCCCAAAGGCCATCGCTTTTTTGTCCGAGCGCACAAGTTTCGCCCCGGTTGGACTGATACCCACTCCGGTCTTTCCCCAACCTTGGGTGGCCTGAGTCCACTTGAGGTCAGTCAGCCTGATGACGGAGCCGTCCTTCTTGACCAAGGTCGGCTCAAACCAGGCACCGTGGTCGTTACCGTCGCCATTGCCACCATCACCAATGGTCAGGTAAAGCTCCTTCCAGCCGGAGATATCGACATCGAATTGATGCGTCTTGTTTCCGTCGATAAGAGGGCTCTGGTGAATACTATGGGGACCGGAATCCACCGGGGCAGGCGCCTGAAATACCGGCAGGGGGTCAGTTACCGGGGGACTGGAAACGGCGAGCAGAGCCTTAGCCGCCGACTTGTCTCCAAGACGACCGAGAGCCACCGCAGCCGCAACCTGTATGCGTGGGTTTTTACTTTTAAGGGCGTTTGCAAAGGGTGCCTGGGGGATTCCTTCGACCTGGGTTCTTCGGTCGGCAAGAGCCCGCAGGGCATGCTCCGCCACGGCAGGATCGTCGACCAGCTTGAGAAGCTCCTCGTGAGACTTTGTTCCGAGCAGCTGCTTCAGGGTATAGATTGCGGCTACACGAGCCCTCGGGGTTAGCTTCTTGTCCACCGCCACTGCCAAGACTTCTCGGCCCTCCCCTCTCCGACGGAGAATTTCCTGCTGGGCGTGCAGCCTTGCCTTGGCGCTGGGAGTGGTGAGCATGTTGGCCAAATCAACCTCGTTACGCTTTTGCAGGTCGGGAAACTCTTTGTACTTCCAACCCTTCGGAACGACCCGGGCGACGTAGCCATCCGTCCCTCCCTTGAAGCCAGAATTGCCCCAGCTACCGATAAAGAGACGCCCTGAACCATCGCAGTCAACATCGGTGATTCTTCCGCATTTGATGAAGCTCTCCTGATTCTGGGTAAAACTGGACCCGTCGGGAGTAACCCGGTGGATAAATAGCTGGCCCCGCCCCCAGTCACACATCATGGGAACGTCGTTGTACTTGTCCGGCCAACCTGGCTCGTCGAAGAACATTGCTCCAGTACCGGAGCCGCCACCAACATCGACGAGGGCGGGGATGATTTCGCTCGTGTAGCGCTTGAAAAGGTCGGGGTAGCCGTATTCTCCGGTCTGGATTTCATGGCTAAAGCGCATGTTCCAGCCCCCGCCGTCGTTGGTGTTGCCCCGGGTGAATACGTTCATGAAAGGGTCGATGGCCACGTCGTAGATGTTTCTTAGGCCATCAGCGTAGGTTTCCAACTCGGTCCCATCGGGCCGAACCCGTATAATCCCACCTCCATACATCGTCAGCTTCGTACCATCCGTGCCCTCCGCATCAACGAAGCCGAAGTCTCCCACCGCAACGTAAATCCACCCGTCGATCCCCATTCGTATCCCATTGGTTGTATGATCGACCCCCCGGGACTGGTTGAACTTTCGCGTGCTGATCTCCTTGACCAAGTGTTTGGGTGGCCCGTCCGCCATCCCGTCCCCGTCCTTGTCCTCAAGGACGGAAAGAAACATCCCATCAAACTTATTGCCTTTTCCCCACTTTGCATGAAGCACGTAAAGTTTGTTCCCAACCGGCACGATGCCCCGCGGGTTGTCAATTAAGGCATACTCCGTCCGATAATCGGATATCCCATCATGATCCTCATCGACCAGACGGATGATCCTGCCTTTTCCTCCCCCTTTGCCCAGCGAACCGATCTGGTCAACCCCGGCGTAGACTTCTCCCGTAGGGGCGACTCCGATGCAAGCCACACAGGGCGTCACCGTATTGGGAGAAAAAAGAGTCGATTCCAGTTCCCCGGGAACGCCCACCGGTGAGCCTGCACTCTTACTCGGGCCTGCGGTAAGCTCCTTTGGCTCTTTTTTTGCCACGAAGAGCGTTCCATGCATCAGGAATCCATGGCCGGGAAATGTACAAACGTAGGGATAGTTGCCTTCCTTTACGGGGGCCTTGAACTTGACTGTTGATTTATTCTTGGGTTGAACCACAGGGGTCGCGGCTAGCACTTTTGCAGAATCCGGGACGTAGTGGCGAGCGGGACCTTTTTCACCAAGTGCGTTTGCGGCTTCGACGATCTCCATGCGCGCACCTGGTTTGACTAGAACAAAGTTATGCATCATCACGTCCGAGTTATCGAACGTCAATTCGACGTCCTCTCCTGGAAGAACGTGGAGGACCTTAGGATCGAAATGCAGTCCCGGCTTAACCCCGAGTGCGATTTTTCTGGCCTCAGCCTGGGTGAAAAAGGAGCCAAGCAACAGAACGATGAAAGCTGACTTGAGATAATCGTGAAGGTTTGGGCGCATGATGTGGAAGTTCACTAGGGATTAAGTAAAAAACAAACCCAATCGTAGCCCATACCGGAAAGGAATTTTCTTTGTCGTCAGCGTGCCCCTCGGGCCGTTAGACCGGGGTGAGCGGGTATGTGACTAGCACCTTTTTTGACTACTTCAAATTTTGCCACTTCTTGGCGCGCTATTGAAGCGGTCTCCTACGCAATCAGTTTTATAAACCGCGGCAGTCTTATTGTTAAACTTTGTACCAGGCTGTGACGTCGACAGCCCCGGGATCCTCCCCGTTCCCATCTGGCACGACCCTAGGGCTCCCACTCCACGCAATTCGCAGGATTCAACCCAAGAGGACCGAATTTCTATCAGACGGGCTCAGTTAGCCTGACTAACTGGGTTCTTGGCAGAAGGAACCCCCTTCTCTGGCACCTCCACGCCCGATGTCCAAGTAATGGCATTCAGAACCAGAGTGCGCCAGTTGTCACTGTCCCAGGTCTCGTGGTAGTGCCCACCGGTCGTACCAAACCCGCGCCCCTTTCCTCCCGGACGCTCGTAAGCCCAGCCAATGTGCTGGATCTCTCCTGCCGCCATCGACTTGCGTACATGAGGGTTATTGGAATGCGGGCCATCGGGACGGTTCATGGTCGCCTTTGGAGGGTGGGCGGAGAGAATTGGGGTAACACCTTTCATATCCGGAGCAAACCGCATGTGATAATACCATTCATCATTCTGGACGAAAGGTGTGCACCCACGGGTGATGGGATGCTCGGGAAGTTTTTCAATTGTAGCAACCCAGTGAGGATTGACCGACCAGTGCGTTTCAAAATAACCACCCATTCCCTTGAGCATGATTTCTCCTGCCTTTCCTTTAGGAACTTCCACTCCGTAATGCAGACAAACGAGACCCACCCCGCTGTCAACGAGCTCTTCAAAACGCTCAAGATTCTTCATTACGAGATGGCCTCCTCCGCCGTTGCAGAAAATGACGATGCAGTCGGCTCCATCAAACGCTCCGGCCTCTTTTGGCCAACCCTTGAATTGGCTTGTCTCAAACCCAAGGCCACTGGCTTCCAACGCCGCGGCAAGCACCGCATTACCCTGCACGTGATTGTGCGTCTTACTGTTTTTCCCACCATCCGCGAGAAACACGATCTTCTTCTTTTCAGCCAAGGCCCCACCGGAGAACAAAAGGGCAATCAGAGGAACTAGGACAAAGGAATTGCGAGCGAAACGATTCATGGTCGCCAATACTCCCCAAAGCCCCTTCCCTTGACAAGATCAATGCACCGGGGGCCGGAAGGACCGTTGCATCAATACGTCTCGCAAACTTGCCCGTTGCCTCCACGACTTTTTACAGGTGAACTCCAGTCTCACAGCATGAAGGCCATTCCTTTGATTCTCTCTATTTTTTGCTGCTCAACAGCACTCTCCGCACCTCGCGCCCTTCCTGAGGACAGCCTGCCGGCCGACAGCCGTCTTGACGCTCTCAAGGATCTCAATGGCTACTTTCCCTTTCATCCTCCCACATCACCAGCGGGCTGGACCGTACAGTCAGCGAGGATTCGCCATGACCTGAAAGTCGCGGTTGGACTCTTTCCCGAACCAGTCCGGCACCCACTGAACTCCGTCATCCACGGCCAGATCGACGGCGGCGACTTCACTGCCGAAAAGGTCTACTTCGAAACCCGGCCGGGATACCTTCTCACCGGAACCCTCTACCGACCAAAGAATATCACAGGAAAAATTCCCGGAGTTCTCTGCCCCCACGGCCACTGGAATGAAGCTCGGTTCTACGACTGTGGAGAAGCGAAAGCTGCTCAACTGATCAAGCAGGGCGCCGAAAAACACATTGAAAGCGCACGCAACCACATCCAGTCGCGGTGTGTCGGTTTGGCAAGACTCGGGTGCACAGTACTCCAGTATGACATGATTGGTTACTGTGACAACGACCAGATCTCTTACGAGCTGGCCCATCGTTTCTCTAAGCAGCGCCCGGAAATGATCTCCGAAAAGAACTGGGGCCTCTACAGCCCTCAGGCGGAATCCCATCTCCAAAGCATCATGATGCTCCAGACTTGGAACTCCATACGGGCCATCGACTTCTTGCAAAGCCTGCCAGAGGTCGATCCCGGACGGATCGCTGTGACAGGTGCGAGCGGAGGAGGCACTCAGACCTTCGCTCTCTCCGCTCTCGATCCCCGTGTCACCGTATCAATGCCCGCCGTCATGGTTGGCACTGCCATGCAGGGAGGATGCTCCTGCGAAAACGCTACATTGATGCGCATCAAAGAGGGCAACGTCGCCTTTGCCGCCCTCTTTGCACCCAGACCAATGGCACTCACTACCGCAAACGACTGGACGAAGGAGATGGCCACCAAAGGATTTCCGGAAATCAGGAAAACCTATCAGGTGCTAGGAGCTCCCAGCATGGTAACCCTTCATGATCGGACTGAATTCGACCATAACTATAACCTTCCTTCCCGGCAGGCCATGTATAGATGGTTCAACACCCACCTCGGGCTCAACAAGCCGGAGCCAGACAACGAGCGCCCGCACAGGCGACTGACGGAGAAGGATCTTTCTGTCTTCGACAAGAACCACCCCAAGCCCGCAGGCGGCAAAGAATTCGAACGCAGACTGCTCGCCAGTCTGGCCCACGAATCCAGCGCGAGAATCGCTAATGATCCTGATATTGCACGCCGCGGGTGGGAATCAATCCTCGGCAGCAACCTCAAGAACACAGGAGAAGTTCAGTGGCAACTCACGGGAAAAATAGACAAGGGCTCCTACCTTGAGATGCCGGGACTTCAAAACAACACAACTCTTGGCCAACAGGTCCCGGTAATCTGGCTCTACCCAAAAAACTGGAAAAGCGAGGCTGCAATCTTCCTGAGTCCACAGGGAAAATCTGGACTTTATGACCAGGAGGGCGCTCCTCTCCCGCAAGTGCAGGCCCTTCTAAGGGAGGGAGTCTCGGTATGCGGCATCGACCTCTTCCTTCAGGGAGAGTTTCTTAAGAAAGACGGCCCCCTTCTGCAAACCCGGCGCGTCAAGAACCCTCGGGAAGCGGCCTGCTACACTCTCGGCTACAATCGCCCGCTCTTCGCGCACAGGGTGCAGGATATCCTTAGCACGATCAGGATGATTCAGGACGACACCCACGGGGCGAAGAAAATTTCTCTTGTGGGCCTCAAGGGGTCCGGTCACTGGGCTGCAGCCGCCCATTTTCTTGCAAGCAAAGCCATTTACCGGGCAGCAATCGAATCCTCCGACTTTAAGTTCATCAAGATCACCGACATCCGTCATCCCGACCTCATGCCGGGAGCATCAAAATACGGTGGAATGCAAAGCCTCCTTGACCTCGCTTCTCAAAAAGCCTGGAACGTGGATGCCAATGGACTTCCAGAGTGGCTGAAGTGACCGCTGGGCGGAAGCACAGTCAGGCAACGACTTCGTGAATCACCTTGCCGAACACATCTGTCAGGCGCACATCCCGGCTGTTATGACGTAAGGTCAATCTCTCATGGTCAAGTCCCAGCAGGTGCAGGATCGTGGCATGCACATCGTGGACGTGAACAGGGTTTTTCACGGCGTGCATACCAAAGTCATCCGTAGCACCCAGGCTCGTTCCTCCCTTCACTCCTCCCCCAGCCATCCAGAGAGTGAATCCTTTGTGGTGGTGCCCACGTCCCAACTGAGTCTCCCGATTGGCTTCTTCGAACGGGGTCCTTCCAAACTCGGTTGCCCAGACCACCAGCGTTTCCTCGAGCATGCCTCGCGCCTTCAGATCCAGAATCAGGGCCGTGATACCCTGATCAGTTCGACCGGCATTACTTCGGTGGTTTCCAATCAGACCTCCCCGGTTTCCATGGGCATCCCACTTTCGCCCCTTGGCACCATCGAAGATCTCAACAAAGCGCACTCCGGATTCGACGAGGCGTCGCGCGGTCAGACAATGCTTGGAGAATTGATTTTCTCCGTACAAAGCATGAACCCCGGCGGATTCCCTCGAGAGGTCAAAAGCCCCCTCTGCAGACTGCTGCAGCTTCCAAGCCATTTCCAGCGCTTCGATCCGACCGGTCAATTCCGGTTGAGTTGGGTGACGATCTCTATGGAGCCGATTCAGTCGGTTCAGAGCGGCAAGATGCTCCCTCTGGCGTTCGGCGCTCACTCCTGAGGGAAGGTCCAGATAGGGAAAGGGAGGCTTTCCACTTTCCACCCTGGCCACAGCTGCCTGATGCTGCCCGGGAAGCATTCCCTGCTGGAACACCACGTCTCCCGCAGTTGAGATTCCGTCCTTCATCACCACATAGGGAGGAAGATCCGAGCTCTCTGACCCAAGACCATAGGTCACCCAGGACCCCATGCTCGGAAAGCCCGGACGCGCATGCCCGGTATGCCAGATTGTCTCTCCCACCGAGTGAATCGCTGAATCGGTATGCACTGCCTTCAGGAAGGCTATCTCATCAACAACCTCACCAAGGCGGGGATAGATCTCGCTGAGCCACGCACCAGACTGGCCATGCTGCTTAAAGTCAAAGACCGGAGGAAGAATTTTACATCCATCAACCGTCTTTTCGGGATTGAAGCCTCGTAATTCCTCGGCGCTGAAAATTTCATCTGCCCGCTTCCCGGCCCATTTGTTCAGCTTCGGTTTATAATCAAAGGTCTCCAGATGGCTGGCCCCGCCACACATGAAGAGCAGGATCACGTTACGCGCTCTGGGGCGATAGTGCGGGGCTACCGCGGGGAGGGCCGCCTGACCTGACGAGGCAAGATGTGACAGAGCCGCAATACTCCCGAGGCTCAAATGCCCAAGAAAATCCCGCCGGTTCGGCATCTGAAACTTAGTTGACATAGATAAACTCATTCAACCCAAGAAGAAGATGACAGTAATTCACCAGCAGGCGATCCGACTCTCCCGACAAAAGCTCTCTCGAAAACTGTCGCTCCGCCTCGTCCGGTGGTCGGGAGAGAACAAGCAGATAGGCATACTCAATCTGCTTTTCCTGATCACCACCCGCCTCCTCTTTAATCCGGTGCGCCAAGCGCTCGGACATGTCCCACCCAAAGGGGGCGTTTAAGGCGAAGAGAGCCCCTATCGGATCGGCACCCGTAGCACGCGCTCCCACGCTACGACTCAGGTCAGGAGGGTCAAACAAACTCAAGGTCGGATGCTTTGCCGAGCGGTGGGCCTGGAGATAAATGGAACGCCTCCAACTCGAAGGTTCGTCCCG
>DIHT01000122.1:0-747 GCA_002420305.1 Akkermansiaceae bacterium UBA5689
GGGTTTATCGATTTTCTGCTCTTGCGCCTCCAGTGGAGCGGGGAAGCCGGCAGAAATCATCAAGATCAGGGCGGCAGAAACTTTTACGCATTGGTTTTTCTTGGATCGATAGCGAGGTGGTTCCTTCTCTGACCCCGGTGCCTTGGGCGACTGCAGGCCGGAGTTGGAGAGGGTTCCGGGGGAGGAAGAGGTGCAGATGCTGTTCATTGACCCCTTATTGACAGGAGATCGATTTTTCCGCCAGTCTTAGAATTTGCTTCAGGGGGCAGGAAAACCGCCTCAGCGGAACATCGCTGGTGTCCTACTACAATCAGGCTCCCATTTTATAATAGTGTGCCACGATTCAGGAACTAGGATTCCGGGATCATGATGAAGTTCGTCCTGCTGTTTGCCGCGCTACTAGTCGCGGGTTGTGGGCTGTGGAGTGGTTGAAGAGACGAGCCCCGTGCTTGCGCACTGGTCTGCACATGTAGTAGGTATTAGCGCCAATGAAGCCCGAGGAATCAAGTGGTGCGCCTTTCGAAGAAGGGCCCAACCCTCGACTGTTTCCCCGTATCAACCAGCTAGCGAAGATCAGCTTCTGTATCGGAATCGGCGATATCGTCGTAGGAATTTATATGTTTTTCATAGGCCTAGAATACGACGTGGTTCTGTGGTGGCTCATTGCTCTTTTTCTGACCTCCGTATTCGGTGCTTTCTGCGGTCATTGTGCTTGTAAACAGATCAGAACGCGGAGACCTCATCAGA
>DIHT01000122.1:1132-49282 GCA_002420305.1 Akkermansiaceae bacterium UBA5689
CTGCTCTCTCACGGAACGGTCTAGCAATGCGAATCCGGTCTCGGCCCCCTCGACCCTGCACCTGATCCCTGTTACTTAACTTTTTATGGTGAAGGGGCTGTCTTCACAATGCCGGCGCCCACTTTGGATAGTAGCGGAGGACCCCATCCCCGTGCAGGAACCACGGTGCGGCGCACGGTGTGCGGGTCCGGGGCAAGGGGCGGAAGGCGCTCAATTCGGTCGACCCGATTAGGTGGAACGTCAGCTGCACGTTTATGCAGGCGATCCCCCGAAGGTGAGTACCGTGACTAACCAAAATATATAGACGATTAGAGGGCAAAGCTGAAAAAGAGTGATCTTGATCGTATTAGTGCCATTCTTTATTCGCTTTATAGTTAGGAGGCTTGTGATCACCGCATAAGCAGGGGTCAGCACCAGCAATGCCATCCCAGAAAATACAAAAACGTAGAACTTACCAAAAGGATCCCCAATGGAAAATAAGGCACCCGCCAAAAACATAATTGGGAAATAGGCTAGAGCCCAGCACGGCAGTAGCACATTCACATCTTTTTTCTTTGGCTTCGCATTGGACTCTACCTTTTTCACATCATTAAAAGTCAAAGTGGTTTCTCGCAGGCGCAATGATAAATTTCGGGAATACCGAAACAGCAGAGGCGAAAAGGCTTAGAAGTTTGACGAGTCCAGCGATTAGCCCCCATCCCAGTTAAGAAAGAAGGGTGGGGACTACTTGTCAGATTTCGGCCGTGCGTCTGGCTCTCTCGGTTGATTTTCCGGCTCTAGTTTATCGTTCAGCAGTTTCCTGAGCGTCGGCATGACGGCCTTTGCCCAGAGCTCCGCGCCAGCTGGGCTTGGATGAAGCAAGTCCCACATCAGTTCCGTGTTGATACTGCCATCGGTCCGCAGAAACACGTGATTGACGTCTAACCAGAAGACCTTTTTCCCGTCGGCCAGCCGGCTGGTGAGCTCGCCCGCACGACGACAGGTCTCAATGCAAGTGGGCGATGAATTGAAGGATGGAGGGCTGATCCCTTGCTCATCGTCTCCGCCGCGAGGAAAGATCCTCAGTACTAAGATTCGTGTTTCAGGGTGACGTTTTCTGATCGTTTCCACGATCACCTTAGTGCCGGCGAAGATCTGCTCGGCGGTGTGAGCTCGTTTGAAGTTACGGTCGTCGGCGTTGTTTGTGCCGATCAGGAGCATGACTACTTTGGGTGCCCGTTTGAAGTCGAGTTCGCCGTTCTGCATATTCCATAGAATCTGTTCGGTCCTATAGCCGTTGTGCCCGAGATTGATGGCGTTTAGGGGGGCGAAGTGTCTGTCCCATACTTCCTTCATCGGTTCGTATTTTCCACCCAGTTCGCCGAGTGTCTGGGTAATCGAGTCACCAACGAGGACCACGTCGTAACTTCCAGCTCGGGCCTCCTTCGCTTTCTGATCGTGTCGAGGACTGGGCGACGGGAGGGGAAAGTCCGCGTCCCCGAGTTCAGGTTTTTGCCGTTTCACCTGAGTCTCAGGAACAAGGTCAGTGGTCTCGGAGCTCCCAAATACAACAAGGGGTAGTGACACGGACAAAAGAAGGGTAAGGCTCATCGTGGCAACAATGTCCGTCGCATGCCGGCGAGGCTATTAAAAAGGTGTATACGTTTTCTTCGGATGCCTTATTCCGGTGCAGGAACCAGGGTGCGGTGCCACCATCAGGTGTGAACGCTGCTCAGCTTAACGTCAAAAACTGAAAAATAAGATCGATCAGATCAAAACCACCGAGGACACCATCGACCAGATCAAGGCTGTCCCTTTCGGAATCGGACCTTTTCCTAACCTTATCAAGTTCGCCTTTATCCAGCCACATTCCGCAACAACTACCACATAAATCCAATTCTACACCCTTATGGTGGAGGACGAATAGCCTCTCGCCATCGCTTGGGCACCATAGATTGCCCTTAAGGTGATCTTGGATCTCAAAGACTCGCTCATCGCTCAGTTGCTTGTGAAAGGTTGACAGACTTGAAGCCTTTTGCAGTGCGTGATCGGAAAGCATCCTCTGTAATACATGCCGAGAAATCCAAATACCCTTGCAGCTGGGGCACTCATGGAAGTCATAATCGTTCTGAGTGAAGTCGCAAACACTGGCTTTCGAGCGAATAGCTAGTCCAGTGCCGTCTTTTGGGCATTTAAGCACTTAGTTAGAAACTCATTATCCTCAATGGGAAGTCCAGAGATTTCCACTGAGTCGTAATCTTTGGTCGGAACAAGCAAGGTCACTAGAAATAGATGTTGGGAGCAATTATTCCAGTGCAGGAACCATGGTGCGAGGCACGGGTTAAGGGCCGTGCTTGCTCACCAGGCAGCAATGGTGGTAGGTGTTAGCTGCCATGAAGCCTGAAGAACCACGTGGTGCGCCGTTAGAAGAAGGACCCAATCCACGACTCTTCCCTCGTATCAATCAACTAGCGAGGATCAGCTTCTTTATCGCGATCGGCGATATACTTGGAGGAATTTATATCGGTTCCACAGCAGACTATGACGAACGAACAGCAGTGTTTTGCCTTTGTCTTGTTCTGACTTCCGCATTGGGTGCTTTCTGCGGGCATTGTGCCTGTAAACAGATCAGGGAGCGGAGGCCTCATCAGAAAGGCACAGGCATGGCCGTGACCGGCATAATCGGATGCTATGGCTGCTTATGTGTTAGCCTAATGGTTTTTTCGGCGCTGACTCAGGGGACCGTCTAGTTGGGGCCGGCACCTTCCCGAATACTCGCCCCGATTCGCGTGGATTGGCTTTGCCAGCCATCCCCGTGCAGGAATCATGGTGTGGTGTAGGGGTTAGGGGTGCAGGGAGCGGCGTAAGTGGTCATCCATCACCCTGATCGATGGACTCATTGTAATTTTGAATTTAATTCTGGAAAGACGAGTAATCTACATTGTCCACATGGCGAATTTAATTTCTTTGTTGAGTTGTCTTTTCCTCCTCGGAGGTGGTGAAAAGCGCTCCTCCGAAATTTTAACTCGAGATGGCGACCGGCTGTCGATGACCTGCGGTATCACAGTGCAGTCTGCCGATGCCCGACTGCCGTCCCACGTAAATCCGTCCTTTGATATTACGGCCAAGCCTCGGATCTCGCTCACTGATGCCGAAGTTGAACGCCTTCTCAAAGAGGCAATTGACGGGCGCAAGGCCATAGTCGTTGATGAGGATTTCGTTGAGCAAAAGCCTCTTCTTGAGGGAGAGGAATTGGTTGAGGAGGAGAAATTCGACGGTGAAGCGCTCGAATATCTAGAAGGTCTTTTATGTACGGTCAGTAGTTCGCAGCCGTTCAGCGGATGGATAAAATGGATGTATGATTCGGAGCATGCATCAAGCCTTCAGCAGTTTAAGGACGGCAAGCTGTCCGGCCTCTGGATGTCGTGGCACGGGAACGGTCAGAAGTGGAAGGCTGGAATCTATAAAGACGGCGACAAAGATGGGCTTTGGATTAGCTGGCACGAGAACGGACAGAGGAATCGCGAAGCAACGTTCAAGAATGGCAAGCCGCATGGCCCTGTTGTGTATTGGCACAGAAACGGTCAAAAGCACAGGGAGCTTTCGTTGAAGGGAGGCAAGCCTGATGGAGCGGTCACGGCTTGGTATGAGAACGGGCAGACTCAATATAAACAACACTACAGAAGGGGAGTGATTCATGGGCGGTATGTGGGTTGGTATGCGAACGGCCAGAGGAAGCGAGAAGCAGCGTTCAAGGACGGCAAGCCGAATGGCCCAGTCGTGGGTTGGCATGAGAATGGGCAGACTCAATATAAACAACACTACAGAGACGGAGTGCTTCATGGCCCCTACAAGAGTTGGCATGATAACGGCCAGAGGAAGGGGGAAGGAATCTTCGAAAGTGGTAAGAAAGTGTCTATGAAACTCTGGAACGGCGAAGGTGAAGAGGTTGAGACAGCGGAAGAATCTAAGAAGTAACCTCACCCCGCCCCGATCCGCGTGGATTGGGTTTAGGCACCCTCGACCCTGCCCCTGATCCCTGTTACATGAATCGTGTATGGTGAAGCGTGCAACTCTAGCCCTGATCGCTGGTCTGTGCGCCCTCTTTGCAGGGTGCGGGGAGCAAGAGAAGCCGCAACAGGAGGCCACATGATATGAAATTAAGTCGTGGCGCGTCCTCGCCGGCCTTCGTTGTAACCGCAATTGTACTCGCGGTTGGAATCGGCGTTCTTCATTCGAATTCTCGAGACTTAGGGGCAACCCTGATGATGGCTCCTTTTGCTCTGGGGCCTCTAGCAGTGTCTCTGCTCGTAACGTTGTTTGCCCGAACTAAAGGGAGTCAGATTACTCTGATCGTTGGAACGGTTTTGTATGGGGGGTTCTTCATCTGGCTATACATCCAGCTATACTACGTGAGCCCCAGTCCACAGAGTGGGATTGGTCTCTTGTTTATTGGATTCTACTCATTCCCTGTGATGCTTGTGGTTTGGGGAGTATCGTGGTCTTTGATAATTTCCGGCAAAAAAAGGTCTGCCGAATCCCAGGGGGTTGAGGTAGAAATTTAGCCAGCTGAGCCCCGCACACCCCACCGGTATGGGGCGCACTTTTTGTGTGCACTTGGGTATGTATGTATCACCCCGCGTGAAAATTATTGGGGCAGGGGATCAGGGCTTCTCGCTGATCATCTTAACTGGTCTGCCATCAATGGTAGCACCCCAAACAAGGCCACCACGATGACCAATACAAAGATCGCAGGCAGCAAGGTGCGGTGCACTGCTTGGGGCTGCAGGAAACCAGAACAATGAGCAGTGCCAGTAGAACAGAAAGCTTCATGCTATTAAGTTTACTGCTCATATGCGACATCGGGCGGGATAGTGCTTCTCCGTGCGCTGGAGTATGTGTGTGACCCCGCGTGTAGACTCAGCCGCTACCTGATCTCCACCCCCTCCGCGAAGGGCGCGAGCTTGAGCTCAAACTTGGAGAGAGGTTTGTCGCTGGCTCGGTCAAGGGTGGGAGAATAGTCTTCGACTTGCACGGTCACTCCGTCGGGCAAGAACTGCATGATTCGTAGGAAGCCGCTACCGCCATTGGGAGCTTGCTGGTAGTCGCAGAGCATCTGGTGCACTTGCGTGCCGCCATCCGTCTTGTCGGTCCGTAAGGCAGAGAAGCAAACATGTCCGCTGACGATCATCGCGAAGTTGGGATGCTTCTTGACTAGCTTCTGCCATAGTTCTTCGCCGTCGTGGAACCCATCAGGATGACGGGCGACGCCATAATTGTGCGGGGCAGCGCCTTGGGGGCGTCCGCCGTTGCGATTGAAGCGCACGTTCCCCTCGCTTGCCATGTAGGCATGCGTCACTAGGAACACGCTATGGTCAGGATGCTTCGCGACTACCTCTCCCGCCCAGCGAACGACATCGTTGCGAGGTCCAAACTCCAGGGCCATCACAAGCCACTTGCGCCCGCCGGCTTCGAAGAGGCGGTAGTAGTTGTCGAGTTTCTCGGGCTCCTTGTCGTAAACACCGCCGAACGTCGGCTCCTTTTTTGCCTCGACCACCGGGAAGTATTTGCTCAGCAGTGTCTCGCGCGTGGAGGCATTCCCGCCAGGGCCCAGGTCGTGATTGCCGAGGCACATGACGGAGGGCACTCGGCCATTCAGCACCGCCATGGCTCCGGCTGCAATCTTCCACTCCTTGTCGTTGTTGTTCTGTACGATATCGCCCACGTGGAGCACGCACTTGATGTTGTAGTGCTTTGCATTCTCCGCGATCCAGCCCGTCTGCTCGAGAAAAGTCTTCTGATGCTTCCAAGCATAGAGCTGGGTATCGGGTAATATTACCATCGCATAACCATTCTCGACCACTTTAGGAGCATTCTTACCAGGTTTAGCGGATGAAAAGGCCGGAAAACAGATCAGTATGATAACAAGAGTAGTTGTGAGATGAGCAGGGGACATGAGTCAGGTTGTTTCGTTAGAGGCGAGAGGAGACAGACCGTCCGTTTGATCTTACCGGTCACGTTTGGAACGTCAATGGATGACGCTAGAAAGATCGGGGTGTTGACCGGAGTTTCGGAAGTATTGAACTGGGTCGTTCACCAGTTCCAGATCCTCTTGTGACCATCGGAGACTTACGGTGAATAGCGAACGTAACGTCCAGCCAGTTTTACTTGCGCATCCTCACATCCCCGTGCAGGCACCACGGTGTGGCATACACGGCTAAGGGGCCCGGGTGCAGGAATCAGGTTACTGGGGATTCAAGAAGCCAAGATCAGGATAGTAATGGAAGAGCAGAACCAAAGCTTAGTTTCCAAAGATAAACCCAAATGTCCCAGCCTGCGTGAATGATGAACACAACAACTAAAAGGCATACGACGCTCAACGTATAACCGAGCCCTAAGCCTAGTGCGGACATATTTGCGCCGTCCGAATTGGTGCTTAGTCCGCGAGGCAAGCATCGCTTTAAACAATGAACGTATCAAAACTATGAATGAGGGGCGGGAATCAGTAACTGTTATAAGTGAACTATGAAAAACATGGTGCCTCTGTTAGTTGTTCCGTTTCTCTTTAGCTGTGGGGATGGAGGTGGTGGGTCCAGTGACGTTGGAATTTCTAAGGACTTGGGCGCAGCGGCTGAAATTGCTGAATTGAAAGAGAGAATCACGAAACTGGAGAACTTGGTTTCGCGCGAAAGGCTTTCTTCTCATCAAAATTCGCAGCCTGAAACCAAGCCCTCGGGAGCGCCCTTCCCTAAGTTGTCTCCCTTCACGGAGGTTTCCTGCTACGAAGACAGGATCTTAGTGGCTTTTTCCGGTAAGCGTTATGAGCTGGTCAGCATCGATGGGCTTTCCACCAAGCAGATCGTAGAGTCTTGTCGAAAAACCTTCTCTGCTCGATGGGAAAAGCGATTCGCCGAAGACTTGGTAGAAGTGATGTCGGGAATGGGGAAAGAGGTAGGGAGTTCCGTGAAGTTAGCTCTCAAAGAGTTGGATACAAACAACGTGATCACTGTTCCCGACGCTCCAATGACCGCAGCCAATCGGCGCGCAGTTTGGGAAAGCCGCCAGTAAAAGGAGCAGTTATATCCCTAACAGTGCGGGAACAAGATCGGAGAGGCAGGAGCTACAAGCCGCGTGCTTGCTCACGGGTCTGCAAGCTGGTAGGGTTGAACTTAGCTATGAAGGCAGGAGAATCAAGCGATGCGTCTTGCGAAGAGGGGCCTAATCCAAGACTCTTCCCCCGGATCAACCAACTGGCGAAGATCAGCTTCTTTATCGGAATCGGCGATGTAATTGGAGGGATTTATACCATTTTCGGAAACGGAGATGTCGACATGGTTCCTCTGTTGCTCATTGCTCTTCTGCCGACCTCCGTGGTCGGTGCTTTCTGCGGTCATTTTGCCTGCAAGCAGATCAGAGCGCGGAGACCTCATCAGAAAGGCAAAGCCATGGCCGTGTTTGGACTTATTGGTTGCTATGTTTATCTTGGGGTTTTCTTTTTCGGGTTTTGGCTGCTATCGCAGTATTACATCGCGTGACTCAGTCTTGGCACCCCGGACTCTGCAGCTAATTCCGGTTAGATGGGCCGTGTATCGTGAGGGATTCGGGTCCTCCATTGTTGATCACTCAGGTCGATGATCGCATTTAACGTATCGATTATGGCCCCCTGTCTTCTTCGGCTAACTTTTTAGGGTGAAGTTTACTACTATCAAGCGCCTTGGGCTTCCCTCAGGTCTGATTGCAGCAGTATTAGCCGTATCCTCCTGCGCACAAATCGCAGCGGTCCCTCTTGTGGTCGTTGGCGTCCCAGTAGCAGCGGTATTTTTGGTCGGTTTCGTTGGGGTTGCGACTCTAACCCAGGCGATGGAGGGTTTCGATGCTCAGGAACGGAAACGAAAGGCTAAGCCACGCAAGGACGGCCCTTTTATTGAATACTGGACGAACGGGAAGAAAAGTGTGGTAGGAACCTACAAAAATAAAAAGCTAGATGGTGTTTATACCGAGTATTTCGAGTCTGGTAAGAAGAAGAGTGAATTAACTTACGTGGGGGGTGAGAGAAATGGACCGTATGCTTCGTGGTTCGAAAGCGGGCAGAAGTCCGTAGAAGGGACGTTTAAAGCAGGTAAGGAGCATGGCACTACTAAGTGCTATCACGAAAACGGGAAATTGAGTTACCTGAAAGGCCATGGACCAAGTCGTAACGAAACGACCTGGCACAAAAACGGCCAGCGGGAGAGCGTAACGAAATATAAAAACGGGAAGCTTATCCTTAGGCAGACATGGAATGATAAGGGCAAAGAACTTGAGGAATTACGACGAATGCCCGATTAATCGCATCCAAGAAGGTTTCAGGAGGATGAGCCGCTCAGGTAAATCAGGCGTGGGCGCGGCCACTTGAAGGATTGCTATCAGGGGCTTTTAAAGCCCAGCAATGATCGCTCTCGTCGATGTTTGAATCGGACTTAACGATTTTGTACAAAGTATCCTTTAACGTAATATTTCTAGTATGCGTTCAGATGTTATCAAGCGGGTCGGTTTCCGATCCAGTATCCTCGCTCTCATTCTGAGCTTGTCCTCGTGCGGTTATTCATCCAATCCCCTCGCGGAGGCTGCGATGATTCCAGCAAGCGCTGCTTTTATCGTTGGGGGTCTCGGTATTGTCGGCCTTTCACAGGCGATGAGGATCTTCGAAACTGAAGAGCAAGAGCGTGAATCCAAGCCCAGGAAGGATGGTCCCTTCACCGACCATTGGCCCAATGGAAAGAGAAAGGCGGTAGGCAGTTATAAAGGAAACAAGTTGGACGGGCTCTACACGACCTATTACGAGAGCGGCAAAAAAAAGAGCGAGGTAATTTATAGGTCAGGGGAAAGAAATGGACCTCACACTTTATGGCACAAGAATGGTCAAAAGTCGCTGGAAGGAGTGTTCAAGGACGGCAAATCCCATGGCGCTAGTAAAAGCTATCACGAGAACGGGCAGATAAGGTCCCTTGCGAGTGGGAATTCAAATGGCACTACCATCGCGTGGCACAAAAACGGTCAGAAGCAGAGCGTGTCTACCTATAAAAATGGAATGCTGATCTCCCGAAAGATCTGGAACGAGCACGGTAAAATGACCGAGTCGTTGCGACGGAATCCTGAATAAAACCGGTTATTTCCCTACGGGTTGGTCTAGGTCTAGGACAAGTTACGGGATTCTACAAATCGGGTCTTGGTTTATCATCATGCGCTGCGTCTTGGCCGCTAAATTTCCAATTTTGCTGCCTTTTTTCGATGGGCCGCCTGAGGAGGTCCCAAGCGAATACTCGACTGCGCGACGGTTACTGGCGTTTGCCGGTGGAGTTGTCATATTATGGTGAGACATTCTTTTGCAGGGTCCTTCTAAACGGTAGGAAGATGTGAATTGGAGATACTCACCTGGGACTCAACCTGCAGAGGTGGGAGGCCTTCTAATTCCCGCCAACACGAAAGATATTCGGCCAGTTTAAGCGTTTCAAGGCGATGGCTATTCCCCGATAACAATATTATCGATAGTCAGGCCGCTGAAGGCGTCTACCGAATCGTCACTCTGAAAGGTCCATTCGACAATAACTGCTGCCTCTCCGAGTGCCTCTTGGGTCACCTCTGTAGTCAGAAGACGGTAGTCTTTGTCCAAGACTGTCATGTCAATCTGCACCGGGGCTCCGAGTTGCTCGTAAGAGCCAGCTCGGAGAAAGCGAACAGATGCGGTGTCGGCTAGGCCATCACCATCACGGAATACCTCGAAACTCAGCTGCGCCGTAGAAGCTGCAGACAAGTCTATCTCTGGTGAACGCAAAGAAATATTGGACCCTGGCCCATAGTCACCAAGGTTTGTTGTGAACGCGTTAAGAGAATCATTCGCGCCCATCAACGGCCCCGTAGAGCCGGCAGGCATTCCAAGGATCCATTCTGTGGTGCCATTTTCATCATTCACTAACGTGTCCCAACCATCCGCGCCTGATTCTAGATCATCTGAAAAGTAAATCTCGGGAGGCGCCGTAAATTCTTCCACGACAAACAACCGAGAGGAATCGTCCGGAAGCGGCAGGACTAGTAAGTTCCGGGGCGGTGTCGCTGTAATGTCAGCGTTTTCCTCAAAGACAGCCCACTCGGCTGAAGAGGATGTGCTTGGGTCGGCAGCACTCCGCAGGGTGTAGAGCTTGCCCACTTGGCTTTCCCAGCTGATTTCCAAGCTGTTGCCAGACGCATTGATTTCGAGTTGCTTCAAGGGCTCTTGCGACTCTCTTCCCATCACATCATCGAATGTGGTTCCGACCCGAATTTCATCCACATATCCAACCTGAGTGTCGCTGAAATTCAAGACGTCCAAGGACTGTTGAGTTGCAAGATCGAAGTCAAACGTATCCATGACCATGGCCTCATTCTCGTCCGGTTCGGTCGTAATATCGGTGATGATAAATGCAAAGATTTCGTCCGGGGTCCCCTGTGGATTCCAGTTCACCTTGAGCGCCAGCAAGAAAACATCACTTGCAGCTGGTCCGTTAAAAGTGGGCGTCGCTTCCGCAGCAAGCTGAGAGGCTCCAATCGAGCTATTGTAGACGGCCGTACGGATGTTCCGTTGTTGGCCGCTTCTCGCAACGATGCCAAACCCTACCCCGAAGCCGGGAGCTTCCAATCCCTGATTGTCGTCACTTACCATCATTTCCGAGTGGAGCCCGATCCCGAAGTCGGGCCCGCTGAAGCCGAAGTCCTGGAACAGGAAGCTCATCCACATCGTTGAGTTGTCCGCAGTCAGTTCTGCGGTAGCGGCGGGGTCGATTGGAGCACTCGCGGCCACTTGGCCGACTCGCTGCCGCCGTTCATACGCATTGCCGTTGACGGGTAATTCATTGCCCGCAAGGTCTGTAAACGTCACGCCTTCATCGGCGATATCTCCCTCATTGGTAGGAGCGATATTATTTGCGGTCCCGTTTCCGCCTGCATCCCTGTGAGACCAGCTTCCAAGTCCGATACCCGTATCATATGGCTGTGATGAATCACCAAAGAATCGCCCATTATTCGCCTCTGCTGTCGATTCGTAGGCAAAAGGTTCGTATATGCTTAGATCAGCCGACGCAGCACCAAGAAGACTGGCAAGGGCTGGAGCGATCATCCTGATCTTCATTATTCAGCAGGTAGCAGGCCCCGCAATAGAGGGCAAGAACAAGTCGTCTTCCCTCCGGATTGGATAGTCTTACCCGCCGCCGGCCTTTGTGTCCCGTGCAGAGGCTAGGGTGCAAGGATCCGGTTGAGGTTGCACCACAAACTGAATGAATAATTCCCGAACCGTATCATTCACCCCTTAGGATGGGCAGCTCTCTGGGGCCAAAAAGCGAGTGCCGCAATTCGCTTGTCCACGTCATCCGGTGATCTTTGAATTGGAATCTATAGAAGATGCTTGCCGGGGTTTCGGTAAGATAGACCGTTACATGATATTCGTCTGGTTTGACCCAGCCCCCACTGGCGCCAATTTTACGGCTCATGTTTTGTGTGTAGGGTAGATCCTGTTTCATTTCGGACCGAACATACTTCTGGTTGCCCAGATGGAGGGTTTCGATTCCATGCTCCATGTTCACGGTAATCCGATGGTCGTCGCCATGCAGATCAAACGAAACAGAGTGGACGCCGGCTTCATTTTTAAGAACTTGGAATTTTTGCTGAAGGAGGCCTTTCGACACTGAAGACCGACTCTTTCCGTTAACTGGCGGGAGCTTCAGGTCTTTCAATTTAAGGGCTAAAGCCTGGACTGTGGGAGAGTGGGGCTCAACAGGCTCCAAGGCCATGGCGGGTAGAAGAAGTTCCCATACAGCTTTCATTACCGCTCCCATGTCATTGGTTCCTGAGGTGATCGCAACCACCGTCTCGTGCTCGGGAATAACGATGCAGAATTGTCCGAAGGCTCCATCTCCCCGATAACAATTATACCGACAGCGCCAAAACTGGAATCCATACCCCTGATCCCAATCATTTTCGGGATTGCTGCCGGTGGACGTTTGTCTGGAGGTGGCCTCTTGAACCCATGCTTCAGAAAGGATACGGTTTCCGTGCCAAACCCCTTTTTGAAGGTAGAGTTGGCCTAGTTTGGCAATATCCTCGGTGGTGATCCGGAGCCCCCAACCTCCCGTGGTGACGCCCTCTGGTGAGAGGTCCCATTCGGGTTTCTTAATCTCCAATGGTTGAAAGAGACGTTTCTCTAGATAGTCCACAACTCTTTCACCCGTGACCGATTGTAGGATTGCCGACAGCATATAGGTAGCGGCAGAGTTGTATTGGAAATGAGTTCCAGGCTTGAACTCAATTTCCGAATCAAGAAAGGCTTTCACCCAATCGGATTTCTTATCAAAGAGACGTGGCTCCTTGCGGTGACCGGTCGTCATTGTAATCAGGTCCCGAATACGCATGGCTTTTAGCTGCCAACTCGGATCGGCTGGAGTGTCATGTGGGAAGAAGGAAATTACCGGATCATCAAGTGACAACTTGCCTTCCCCAATGGCCAACCCTACAGCTGTGGAGGTAAAGCTCTTGCTGAGGGAATGCATGAGATGCGGTGTTGTTTCCTCAAAGGGAGTCCACCATCCCTGGGCGATTCGTTTGCCATGACGAAGGATCATGAAGCTGTGCACAGCATCGACTTCCTGCTCTAAACGATCAACAAACGACAGGATTGCAGCAGATGGGACACCCTGCTTTTCCGGCAGGCAGGCTGGTAGAGAATTAGGATTCTGGGCGTGTGCCCCAGACCAGAGGAGAAGCCCAAAAAGACCAACCAACCCCTTGACAGAAATGAATAGCTTCACGCGGCCGACCATTCCAAATTGTTTTTATAAGCAAAGGAATTTCCTCGCGCCAGAGCGACGAAAGTTAGCTCAAATGGGTCATAATCCAAGTATACCCTCTCTCCAGACAAGCCCTATTGGCTGGCATAGGTAACAGAGCTTCTCCCTGACAAAATTCACAGACTTGTTCCACTCTCTACCCACCGGCGAAAACAGGCTTAAAACCGGCTTCGATCAGGATACGTTTCACCTCTTCTCGTTTATCGCCCTGGATTTCGATACGGCCTTCTTTGACCGTGCCTCCAACGCCGCAGGCTTTTTGCATCTTCTTGGCAAGGTCCTGTTTTTCGGGTTGTCCAATTCCAGTAAAGTTTTTAACTACGGTGACGGCCTTTCCTCCACGATGCGCAGTCTGACGGATGATGTCCACACGTCCGCGATTCGGATTCTTCTGTCCGCGCTTGGATGTCTTCGCAGGCTGGCTTTGAGAGTTCTCCGAGGATGCCGGTTGAGATTCACTGTTGGGGCCAGATGGCAGTTTTCCCAACGCCGGCATGTGATCAAACGGGTTGTGTGTTAACCCCTCGCCCCCGGTTGTCGTTTTGCGTTTTTTTTTGCGGCTCACGGTTTCTATGTAGGCAAACAGGACATAAAACACACGCATACTTGGATGTTTCTTGACTCCCTGATGTCCCCCCGGCCGAAGTTCGGCTTCCCTCGAAAATGGAGTAGGGCGTGTCGCTGTCACTGGGTTCTTATCGGGGCGCAGCGTTCGCCGGCAATATAGCGGTTAAGCAGTTCTAGCATGGAGGCGACTCTCTCAGGTTCCTCCTGATAGCGGTTGTTCTTTTGGCCTGGATCATCTTTGAGGTAGTATAAGAGACCCGGGGTGTCCTTCGGATAGCTGGAAAGCCCGAAGTGCTGCAGGTAGCTTGCTGGCTCTTTTCGAGTGGCTCCGCTGGCGGTATTGATGAGAACCCAGTCGCCTTGTCGCAGTGCATACTCTCCTTTGTTCGTGTTCTGCACCGTCGCAACCCGGAGAGGGGTTTCGAAGTTTTCGCCTTTGAGTATTGGAAGAAGGCTATAGCTGTCGATGGCCTCGTCGTTTTTGAGTCTATATCCGATGATTTCAGCAAATGTTGCTGTGAAATCGACTTGGCTGACCACTTCATCGGAGTGGGATCCTGCTTTGATTTGCCTGGGCCATTTGATGATTAAGGGGACACGGTGGCCGCCCTCGTAAAGATCCCGTTTGACGCCTCGGTAATTACCTGAACTCCAGTGGTTGAATTTTTTAAGCCGGTCGAAGGCCAGGTTTTCCGCTCCGTTATCCGCGGTAAAAATGACAATGGTGTTCTCAGTGAATCCCTTTTGTTCAAGAGCGTTCAAGATCTTGCCGACCATGGCGTCTGTTTCGACCACGAAGTCTCCATAGAATCCTGCCTCCGATTTGCCGTGGAATGCCTTGTTGGGGACGATCGGGTAGTGGGGTGAATTAAAGGCGAAATATGCAAAGAAGGGATTGTCGCCTTTTTGTTCACCAATCCACTCGACAGTTTTCTTGCTGACGGTCGGGAGGATCGCGTAAGGATTCCAGGTTTCGGCCATTGGCCCCGGACGAAAAGAGCCTCCGCCGGCGAGCGGTCGTGATTTGATGACCTGTTTGGTGGGAATAGTTTGAAAGCGATCGTTGTCGATCCAGCAGTAGGGGGGGAAGTTGATTGTGCCATCCCCGAAGTAGCGGTCGAAGCCTTGATCCAACGGTCCTCCGGGAAACGATTGGGTCCAATCATATGAGGTAGCTTTGACCCTTTCCTTTTGGGAAATATTGGGTTCGCGAATGGAGTCCCAGTCCCAGCCGAGATGCCACTTGCCAAAGCAGCCGGTTTTGTATCCATGCTGCTTCAGCATTTTAGCGATGGTGAAGTCGCCGGGATCGAAGACAGATTTCCCAAAGGCTCCCACAATACCATGAAAGCGCCGCCAGTGGTGCTGGCCGGTCAGAAGCGCGAACCGGCTTGGGGTGCAAATGCCGGAGGAACTGTGACCGTCAGAGAAGGTCATGCCTCGGCTGGCCAGCCGATCTATATTTGGAGTTTGAATCTTCGCGTTCCGATCCCCGAAAGATACATCACCCACTCCCATGTCGTCGGCGTAGAGAATGACAATGTTAGGGAGAGCGCTGGCAATTGCTGGTGCGTGGGCTAACCAGAGGAGTAAGAAGATCAGGTGCGGGTGACGGGTTATGACGGTGGGAATGCTCATTGAGATAATTGTGCGAGCTGTTTGCGAGGGAGGAGGAAACTGTTAGGTTGTAGAGGACCAAGCACTATTATGGGTGCTTTCATTCTGTCGGAACTTAAGTAGACTACTTAAAGACTTATGAGCTCTCAAGTGCCCCCTCCACTGGTCCCATTTCAGCACCCTAGCTGTTTGGTTCGTCGAAAGGTGTTCAAGCTGCTCGGCGGGGCGTTTCACGTTTTCGATCCGGCGGGCAATGTAGTGTTATACTCCAAGCAAAAGGCTTTTAAACTAAGGGAGGACATCCGGATATACACGGGCGAAGACATGGATACAGAGGTCTTGACGATTCGGACTGACCAAATCATCGACCTAGGGGCCACCTATCATGTGCATGATTCCCAGCAAGGAGGGGTGCGGGTGGGGAGCCTTAAGCGGAAGGGGTTAAAATCCATGCTGCGGGATGAATGGATCATTCTGGATCCATCCGGGCAGGAGGTCGGTATCATTCAGGAAGACAGTGTTGCTTTGGCTCTGCTGCGACGACTCATGGTGGGCTGGTTATTGCCCCAGAAATATAACGGGACTATAGGGAATAATCCCGTTTCCTTATTTACTCGAAACTTTAAACCCTGGGTCAGCAAGATCAGTCTGGATTTTAGCATGGATACCCATGGTCAGCTCGACCGACGCCTGGGGATCGCGGCCGCGATCATGCTGTTGGCAATCGAGGGAAAACAGGGTTGAGATTGGTTGTCCCTCACAGCAGAAAATAGGCGAGCAGGTTTGGTTGCGCCTCTTGTGACACCCGCCGGAACGGTGGGAGGTTTCGGGTCTTGTCCGGGCAGCTTTTCTGCAGACAGTGTTGCGCATGATATCAGCGAAATGGTGGTCCGATAGTTTGTGGGATGTCTCCTGTTATTGCTCAGAGTAATCCTGAGATTATTTCTCACTGAAGAGATAGTAACCAAGCAGTAACATTCGCTTCATTTTCGGTTGGCTTTTAGTTTGCAAGTGATAGCGCATATCTAATGAGTTCTGGAGTTCACCCTCCGCCGTTGCGAAAGACTTCTCATCGGGGGCTTTTGTTCAAGATTTGCATTCCCGTTCTTGGAATTCCGATGGCGATTGGGCTGACCTTGTTCCTCATCTATGGCACCCATACCAAGCATAAGAGTAGAAGCACCATCTGGTGGAGTGAGCGAGGTCGGAATCTTATCCCTCCCACCGCCACCGAGATTATACTACGGCAAGATTTTCTCGATCATTATGCGATCTATAGGGTTTCTGAGAAAGACCTTAATCTATTCCTCGATAAACGCTTCGCCTACTCAGGAGCGACGCTTGACTCATTCAGTGAGAGGCGGCCGGCGGACTCTGCGTGGATTGGAAAGACGACCGGACCAATGGGCTGGAAAGTTACGCCTGATACCGTTTTTTACAGCTATGCGGCAAGTAATGGAGGGACTCACAACTACTATCACGACACCGTAACGGGGCTCACTTATCAGGAGTCAGCCTATTGGTAAGGCTTAATCATGCGGCCACCGACTTAGTTGTATCCATTCCCATGTCAGGAGGAATGGTGCCAGGCTATGAGCTTCCCTCCGTCGATTAGGTCCCTAAGGAGATTCCTAATGGGTCCGACTAGGCAGCGGGTTTCCTTTCCTAACCTGTATGGATGACTTCATGCCTTCGATTGCAGCTGGAGCCATAGGCATGCAGCAATCGGTGATGGCGCCCTGTATGGACTGTTAGCCGGAGTGAAAACCATCGAGGTTGACATGAGGAACGGTCACTGTGTGTCGTAGGAAGAGTTAATAGGGTCATGTGTCCAAAAGATTCAACCCGGGGGGAGTAGGCTCTGGTGACCACTAAGCAGCAACGGAGCGCGCACTTGCTCTTGCTCTTGCGCGGAGTGGGGTGGAGCGGCTTCGTGGAACGTGATCAGCAATCGGAGCTTAGTCCTGCGGTGACCTTGAGGCGGTTATCGTCCCGATTGAAAGCACTATTACGGATCAAGTCGATAGGTGTTGCCGATTGATCTTTGTATGGGGTTTCCCTGCATGGCTTAGGCGTCCGTGAGTTTTGTCGTGTCAGCAGCCAAAATGTCTTTTTTCAGTGTTGCTGATACATCCGCGCGATGATTTCCGTATGTCTTATAGGGAGAGGAGTCAGCCTGACGGGTCAGAATCCACCGAGATTAGCTGTTTCCCCCCCGGAATCGAACACCAGCGCTATGTCCAATTACAAAGATGAATCTGCTTTGTAATAGTTGGAGTTCAAGTCGCCCAGGCAGAATAAAGGAATGAAAATTTTATTTCATCTTGCGGTATGCGGAGTGCTGGCTCTTCCCCCCGTGGACACCCTCGGAGCCACCTTTGAGAATGTAGCCTCCGAAGCAGGACTCGCACACGACCACTATCGCGCAGACCGCCCGGGAGTCGGCGATATACAATTCCGTATGTCCGGTGGGGCAGCTGCCGCTGACTACGACAACGACGGCTGGATCGACCTCTACTTCACGCGGCTGGATGGCCCGGACCTTCTTTATCGGAACCTCGGGAATGGCACTTTCCAGGATGTGACCGTAGCCGTGTTCGGCGAACAACATCTTGCCAATTTCTGCACGAATGGTTGTGCCTGGGCGGATATCGATAACGACGGAGATCAGGACCTCTATGTTACCAGTCTTAAATCACATCGTTATCACCTATTTATCAACGACGGGAGGGGCTCCTTGACCGAAGCAGGCCTGTCAAGGGGCGCTGCGCTCAAAGGGCCCGATCTCCACTTTGGCTTCAGTGCCTGCTTTGGCGACTATGACAACGACGGATTCCTTGATCTGCACGTTAACGAGTGGCGTACCTCTGAGCAGAACCCCCGCCGCGCGGCTTCGAACACCCGCCTCCTGCGCAATCGGGGGGGTGCCTCCCCCGGACATTTTGAGGATGTTACCGAAGCTGCCGAGGTCGTTATGGATTATATCTCTGGGGATTCGATGGCGTTCTCATCCCGATTTCTGGATGTCGACCTCGATGGCTGGCCCGAACTCCTTGTCGTTTCCGACTTTGGGACCAGCCGACTCTTCTGGAACAATCACGATGGTAGCTTCACGGATGGAACCAGAGAAGCAGGAGTGGGGACTGAACAGTATGGGATGGGGATGGCGATTGGGGATTTTGATGCTGACGGTGACTTCGATTGGTTTGTCACCTCTATCCATGGCTTTCTCGGCGGAGACGGAAACCGGCTCTATCAAAATGATGGCAATCGGCAATTCACCGACGTTACCGATTTGAGGAGAGTAAGAAACGGCGGCTGGGGGTGGGGCAGCAACTTTCTCGATTACAACAATGATCGACTCCTCGATCTCATGATGGTGAACGGAGCGAACGGGTTCCCCGACGACCCATCGCTCCTCTGGCGAAACCTTGGTAGCGGTGTCCTGACACAGGTGCATTCGTTTGAAGGGATCACCGATCGCGGGATCGCCACTGGAACCTTGACCTTTGACTACGACAATGACGGGGACCTGGACATTCTCATAGTAAATAACGGGGATAAGCCAATCCTCTATCGGAACAATAGCAGCGCGAGGATGGACTGGTTGCAGGTTAAGGCAGTCGGCACGCGCTCAAACCGTGATGGAGTTGGAGCAATAATGCGCCTGTATATCAGCGACTCCGACATGCCGCTGTTGCGGTTCGTTGATGGTGGAAGCAACTTCCTTGGCCAAAATGAACGGAGAGTTCATTTTGGATTGGGAGAGTTAACTAATAGGATCGATAGGTTAGAGGTTACGTGGCCATCAGGGCGGATCCAGAGGCTTTACGATATCCTTCCCAATCAGGTTCTTACGGTCACTGAGCCTCTTCCCCGGCAACTCAGCCTGACACGATTGTCCATGCTCGAAGGACGGCCCCATACCACATGGTCCTGCCCACCAGACTCAAGATGTCTTCTCGAAGTTTCCGAGGATCTGTATTCATGGCGAAAAGCTGCTGTTATCGAGGCCAGAGAGCACGAGGTGTCATGGCATGACCGGGGAACGCCCCGTCCGTTGAAACGCTTTTATCGGGCTTGGTATTAAAAAGCGCCGGGCTTCCTGCCTGAGCAGTTCGTTTGATTGCATCGGTAACTCCATTGAATGGAATCGAAGGGGCAATACCCTCTGCAATACTAAGTTTTAGGGAGCTCAGTCCGTATTCCGCTTCACGCCTTGAGTTGTTTCTTGTGTCTTCAGAATTCCCGCCCATTCTCCCGCCGCCTGCGGCGTCCCCCGCAAGCCCCGACCTGATGGACATTCCTCCCTTTAGTAAATTAGGACTGCCTGCTCCGCTCCTCAAGGCGGTGGAATCCCTCGACTTTGAAAAACCTTCTCCCATCCAGGCACTTGCCATTCCACCGGCCCTTGCAGGAAAGGATCTAGTCGGGCTATCCGAAACCGGTTCTGGAAAGACTGCGGCTTTTGTGCTTCCGGCGCTCACCAAGATTGATCTCAATCGGCAGGTCCCGCAGGCTCTGATTCTCTGTCCCACACGGGAGCTCGCCGTGCAGGTATGCGAGGAGGTGCATCGGCTCGGCGCCAATCTTCCAGGTCTTCATGCCATCCCGGTGTATGGGGGAGCCCCTATCGATCGCCAGCTGCGCGCATTGAAAACCGGAGTGCACCTCATCGTGGGCACTCCGGGGCGACTTCTCGATCACCTTCGCCGCAAGTCATTCGACCCGGCCGACATCAAGATCGCAATCCTTGATGAAGCAGATCGCATGTTGGATATGGGATTCCGGGAGGATATGGAGTCCCTCCTCGGGGCGATCCACGAGGATCACCAGACACTCTTCTATTCCGCTACTATGAATCGTGGGGTCGAGCAGTTGATCCGCGCTTTTGGAAACGATCCCGAGACCATTAAGGTCAAGAGGAAGTCGCTCACGGTTGCCTCAATCGAGCAGCGCTACTATGAGGTCCGGCATCGCTCCAAGCTTGAGGTTTTGTCCCGTATCCTTGACACCGAGGAGCCTCGTCTTGCTCTCGTATTCTGTAATACCAAACGCAGTGTTGATGAGTGCACTGAAGCGCTCCTCGCTCGGGGCTACTCTGCCGACAGGCTGCATGGTGATATCACCCAGCAACTTCGTGAACGCACCTTACAACGATTTCGTGACGGGACAGTAGAGCTTCTGGTCGCCACAGATGTGGCCGCCCGCGGATTGGATATTGATGATATCGATATCGTTTTCAATTACGACCTCCCTCAGGACCCGGAGGACTACGTCCACCGCATCGGACGAACTGGAAGGGCAGGGCGAACTGGGCGCGCAATCTCCTTCGTCTTTGGCCGTGATATCTACCGACTCCAAAATGTAGAGCGCTATATCCGGCAGTCGATCGCTCACACCCGAATCCCATCGCAGGAAGAAGTCGAAGGAAAGCGCGCCGACATCATCTTCGAGACCCTCAAGGATCTCCTCGAATCCGGGGCTTATGAGCCGCACGGGTCTCAGATAGAGCGTCTTTTAGACCAGGGACATGCTGCTACGGACATTGCAGGTGCGCTATTCTCTCTCGTTGGGAGTGCTACCAGCCGTGAGGGCGAAGAAATCGCCGAAGACCGTTCCAAGCATGAACATCGGAAAAGCTTCGATCGTGATGCCCGGACGGGAGGTTCAGATGCAGGGGGTGCCAAGCATAAGAATAAGCGTCTGTCTGCCGATGCGGAGAAAGGCATGACTCGGCTTTTCCTATCGTTGGGGAAATCGCAGGGTGCGAAACCTGGAGAAATTGCGGGAATGCTCTACCGAGAAGCGGGGTTGCCGGATGGCGCGATCGGTAAGATTGCTCTTTTTCCCCGCCATTCATTGATCGATATTCGTAGTGAGTTCGCGGAGGCCGCCATCGAATCGACACGGAGGGCAAAGCTTCGAGGCAGGCCGTTTAAGCTCGCTCACGATCGAAAGTGATTCCTAATCTGCGGCCAAAACGGGCCTCAGAATAAGGCTGGTTAGTTGGAGTTTCCGGATCGACAACTAACCGGCTACCCAAAGTGGGCAGCGATCGCTCTCCCCGCGATCCTCCCCGTGGTCCACGCGGATTGAAAATTATACCCTCCGGTGATGCCGTCAATATCGAGGACCTCACCGGCAAAATACAGGTTTGGAACGGACTTACTCTCCATTGTTTTGAGATTTACGTCGTGTAAGGGGACACCTCCGCAGGTCACGAATTCGTCCTTGTTAAGGCTCTTTCCTTGCACCTGAAAGTGTCCATCGAGCATCTGTTCGGTGAGATTGCGTTCCTGAGACTTGGTCAAATTGGACCACGAAGTGGCCTCGGTCACCCCTGCAGCGGAACTTAGGCGTTCCCACAATCTGCGTGGGATTTGCTCCAGAGGGCTGCGGGCCATGACCTTGCGGGCTCCATGGTTACGGCGCTGGTCTTGGATCTTGGAGGCAAAGTCATCTGGCCCTTTGCCGCCAGTCCAGTCTACGCGGAGTTCAAATTTGTAGTCTTTCTTAGCGAGTTCCCGGGCTCCCAGCGCTGATAACTTCAATATCCCCGGCCCACTCAAGCCTCGATGGGTCACGAGAACGGGGCCGTCGGAGCGAAGTTGGCCGGTCCGCACCGATGAACACTGGACTGAAACGCCCTGTAGCCCAGCGAGCCGCTTGTCATTGATTTGGAAGGTGAAAAGGGATGGCACGGGGGGCGCGAATCGGTGCCCAAGGTCGGTAAGTGGCTTTCGAGCTGCTCCGCTTCGAATGCCTCCAGTCGTGACCAAGAGATTGGCCGCCTCCAAGGTCTCACCGGAGGAGGTCTCAACAATGAAGCCTTCAGCTAAGCCTAGCCGCACGTTCTGGACTTTGCACCTCGTATGCCACCGCACACCCGAACTACTGGCCGCCTTGGTAAGGCAATCGATAATAGTGCGAGAATCGTCAGTTATGGGGAACATCCGGCCGTCGTTCTCGGTCTTCAATTCAACGCCGTGGGACTGGAACCACTCCAGAGTATCACTTGCTTGCCAATGGTGAAATGGTCCTAACAGACTCTTGCGGCCGCGGGGATAACTCTCGATCAATTTACCCGGATCAAAGCATGCATGCATCAAGTTGCAGCGTCCACCCCCGGAGATCTTCACCTTTTCGAGCACTTCAGGCCCCTTTTCCAGGATCACGACTTCCTCGACTCCATGTTCTGCACAAGTGATTGCGCCAAAGAAGCCTGCCGCCCCACCCCCAATGACGATCACCTTGCTCACGTGCGCCACATTGGAAGAAGCATGCAATGGGTATCAAGATCGTTTTCTCTCCTATAGAGGCCCTCGTGGATATCGAGGGACCAAATGGCGCGGGTATTGCATTTCGTCTGTCAGGGCCGAACATTCAGCATGGCGATTCGCTTCGATAACACCTATGCGCAAATGCCGGACCGGTTTTTTGAGCGCGTACGGCCAGCGCGCCATCCGAGCGCGCAGCTCTTGCGGATCAACACACCTCTTGCGATTGAGTTAGGGATCGATCCCGCGTGGCTGGAATCGGAAACGGGGGCCGCTGTATTAGCCGGTAACAATATTCCAGACGGCGCCGATCCAATTGCGCAAGCCTACGCGGGTCATCAGTTTGGGGGGTGGGTGCCTCAATTAGGCGATGGGAGGGCTGTTCTGCTTGGAGAGCTAATCGACCACGAGGGGCAACGCAGGGATCTACAGCTGAAAGGGGCCGGCCGGACCCCGTGGTCCCGTGGAGGGGATGGGAAATCGCCCCTTGGGCCGGTCTTGCGAGAATATGTTGTCAGCGAGGCAATGGCCGCCCTTGGGGTGCCGGCCACCCGCGCGCTTGGTGCGGTAGCAACTGGGGAAGAGGTCCAACGCGAAGAGCCGAGGCCCGGAGGAGTCCTCGCCAGGGTGGCAGCGAGTCATATCCGGGTGGGCACTTTCCAGTATTTTCATGCGCGTGATGATCGTGAAGCGCTCCGCCTTCTGGGGGAGCATGTTATTGCTCGTCACTACCCGGAGCTTCTAGGACAGGAAGATCCGTGGATGGCATTGCTCGGGGCGGTATTAAAGCGACAGGCATCGCTCGTGGCGAAGTGGATGCAGCTCGGTTTTGTGCATGGGGTGATGAACACTGATAATATGGCGGTGTCAGGGGAGACGATTGATTTTGGTCCATGCGCCTTTCTCGATACATTTTCATTCGGAAAGGTTTTTAGCTCGATCGACCGGGGCGGCCGTTACGCCTGGGACCAGCAGCCGTTGATCGCACACTGGAATCTTGTGCGATTTGCAGAAACCCTCCTGCCCTTAGTGGATTTAGCAGAGGGAGAAAAAGTCGAGGCTGCAGAGGACGTCTTGGCAGGTTTTGAGGATCATTTTCAAGAGGAATACTACCGCGGCTTCGCCGATAAGTTAGGGTTGAGAGTGTTAGGGTCCGATACTGGTCCGTGGATTCGGTCTACCCTTGAGCTCTTGGAAAATGGCCACGTTGATTTCACCAGATTCTTCGCATGTCTGGGCGATGCCGCCCGGGGTCAGGAGAGCAGTCTTAGGTCTGGGTTTCGGGATCAAGATCCTCTGAACTCCTGGCTCGTGGAGTGGCACGCTTTGACAGAGAGTCAGCCCGATGTTGAAATAATGAGGACCCGGAACCCGTGGCGGATCCCTCGGAACCACCGGATCGAGGAGCTCATTACGGCTGCTGAGTCTGATGACTATGCTCCTTTTCACCGGTTCGTAGACGCGCTGGCGCATCCCTTCGAAAAGGATTCCCGATTTGCCGACCTGGAGGCCGCGCCTCGGCCAGAGGAGTGTATCGATGAGACCTTTTGTGGAACGTAAGAAAAATTGCGCCGAATGCTGGGGTTGAGCGGAGCTATTACTTACGATGTGCGGTTTGCTATTGGTTAAAGGCCCACTCTACTGGTTGAGGTGAATCCGAAGTTCAACCACCTATCTCCAGAAGTCCAACTGTCGGTAGCGCTTCTGGTTTCTCCGGTTGAAGGTTTTTTTAGGGGCCTTAAAAGAGCGCTTGAATCGTTCTAGGAATTCTGTAGCGACTTCAGGAAGACCGTGCACAGGATCCAGCCCCTATCCCTCCTAGTTTCGCTTCTGATGTGCTTGGCATCTGTTCGGGCTGAGCTCGAGAATGCCCTTGGCAGAAGTGAGGACCCAGTGGATGCCGACACACACGCTCTCCTCCAGAAAATGGCCAACCTAGCCCACCATCATCATATTGGGAGCGAGGGCGGCCTGTTTGAATTCGGTCTCTCCGCCGGAATAGATTCACGTTACGTTTCAGAGGGTCGTGATAACCTCCCTGGGAAGGGTGGGGTGTACTGGGGTAGAGCGGTTGGCCATACGCACGCCGTCGGCTGAACCGTTTTTGCAGAGGTTCTTGGGATAGAGGCCTGGGATACGAGTTATAACGAGATTAATTTGAGCGCAGGATATGAGTATGAGGTGGGAAGTCTGTCACTAGGAGCTGCCCTTGTTTATCTGGATTTTCCGGCAGTTGAAGAGAATGATTTTGAGGCTAGTCTGAGTGCGCAGTGGAGGCTGGGAGCTACGGGCGGATTGACAACAGAGTGGGTATGGTCTGAAGACACCGGCGGCTGGTTTGGTGAAGCGTCAGCCTTCTGCGAGTTGGTGGTTAATCAAAATTTGACTTTAAATGCGGCTGTCTTCATCGGCACGAATGGAGGCTATGTGGCTGAGGAGCATGATGGGCTCAATTATCTCGGAGTGCGAATAGGGGCTGTTTGATCCATCACGGAGCACTTGCAGGGCGAGATCTATGTTGCCGGCATTGAACCCTTGAAGAAGGAGCAGGGTGAAAGCTTGCGCGACCTTCTCTGGGTGGGAGGAGCTCTCACCGTTGCATTCTAGGCGCTTGTAATGCGATGGGGCAGTAAGGCTGCTATTGTGGCCGTGGTTTACTACGACCGGCACGCCTACGTGGCAGAGAGGACTTCACCCAGATTTCCGTGAAGTCTGCTTTGGTCTTGTCACAAGGGGCAATCAAGGTCTCGATTAGGATGTCGATCAAGGATTATGCGTTTCTGTAAGATACTTTCTTATTCAGACGAGGGGATCCTGGTGACGCATCTCCCCTTGCTGTTTGGAATTTTGGTAGGGGGTGCGGTCTGCCGACTACTCTGGAATGCTGGGCTTAAATATCCAGTCACGTTGATCGGGGTTTTCTTTGTTGGAATGACCTTAACTTTTATTCCGGGGAATCTTGTCATGAGTAACTTTTCTGATGAGAGCGTAAATAATCGAAGGCTAAAGGAGATTGGCGAGGCGCTTACCAGCTACTTCGTCGCAAACGGGACTTATCCCGCCGACCTTGGATCCCTCGTCCCCGAACATTTAGAGAGGGAGAACGAAGGGGCCCTCCTCATGAAGGGTGGCAAGGGTTTGATCTGGGGCTACGTTCCAGCATCTCGTTATAAGACGCGACGCCCTTCTCAAGTGATTCTCTACGGACCAGTGCTCGCCAAAGGGCGGGGTATCGTTCTTCACAGAGACGGTTTAATCGCTAGATATCCCGCAGAGAAATACCGAGCGCTTCTCTCCGTTGCATTGGAGGATGCCCAGCTCGCACGCTAGTGAGGTTCGGTGGCGAGGTTTCGATTTTACCCAAACGATGGAGAGCTCCAGAAGTGCAGCGGAGTGACCGTCGGCCATTTACGAGAATTCAGGGATAGGGGGGGGCTCTGATAGGGTTACAAAGGAGGAGCAATTATGGATTGGGGGAGACCCATCTAACAGCCAATATACAGGATGTGATTTTCACGGAAAAGGAGGAATGTGTCAAAAGCCTGGCAAAGACCCCATGATGCCCGATTTGCAGGGATTTTACGAATCCACAGACAACAACCCAGCGGTCAAGACGAGCGGAGGGGGCCTTATGTGATCCTGTGTTGTGAGCAGTGCCATGGACGAAAGTATGGGCCTGCTGGTTGTCGAATATCGCGACTGGTAAATAGAGTGTTTTCGATCTGGCATGTAGGATCCGCCATTGCGCATGGCTCTGGATTGATCTCTTGTGGCTGGCAGGGATAGCCACAGTGTTTTTTCTTCTCTTCTCGCTGGGCTCCCAGCTTGCCTTGCGGACTCGTCTTAGGGTGCTTAAAACCTTCGAAGCGCCGCTTTCCCAGAAGATGCTCCCGGCCGAACGACGGGAGGTGGGCCCCCGATAACAACGCTTACCAGTTGGGCGAGTATCCAGTGTTTTTCTATGATTTTGGGGATCAGTCTTGACCAGACTCTCGGGGAAGAGGGTATTGGGTATCGCATGATTCGGGCGTTGCGACTCACTGGCAGAAGCGTATACCGCTCATAATTAAAACCCTTTAGATGAAAACCCAATCCATCCTTCCTCTCCTCGTCACCAGTACGTTTGCTGCCGGATTAGTTGCTCTTGCAGCGGTGAGCCCGAAGGGAGCCAGCGAACAAGAATCCACGAGCGAGAAGGGCCCAATCCGGGTGCTCTTTCTAGGGCATGACAGCAAGCACCACAACAGCAACAAATATTACCCGATGCTTGCCAAGGGGCTGGGGTCAGACGGGATCTACTTCGACTATGTGACGACGGTGGAGGAGGCCTTCGACGATGCAGAGTTTCTTGGGAAGTTTGACGCGGTGCTTCTTTATGCGAATCACGGAACGATCACGCCAAGTCAGTGGAAGAATCTGAAGGGCTATGTGGAAGGCGGAGGGGGCTTCGTGCCAGTTCATTGCGCGAGTTGGTGTTTCGGCAACCAGCCCGAATTCGATCAACTGGTCGGAGGCCGGTTCGATAGCCACGGTGGCGGGACATTTGCCGCCAAGGTGATCAAGGCAGAACACCCAGCGATGACTGGTGTGAAGGCATTCGAAGCGTGGGATGAGACCTACAAGCACCGGAACCACAATGAGAAGGATCGCACTGTTTTGATGGTGCGAGAGGTTGCAGGGGCCGGGGATAATATCAAGGAGCCCGAGCCTTGGACATGGGTGCGAACACAAGGGAAGGGGCGCGTGTTCTATACAGCATCGGGGCACGACGAACGAGTATGGGAGCAGTTAGAATTTCATCAGCTTCTCAAGGCTGGCATACTCTGGGCTGTCGGTGACACCCGGAAGGATTCCTATGACAAGTTTATTAGAAACCGCGCGCCCTTGAAGTATGAAAAACGTGGGGACATCGCAAACTACGAGAATCGCCCCGAACCTCTGCCCTATCAGTTTCCTCTACCGGCGAAAGAGAGTATGAAATACACTCAGGCCCCGGTCGGCTTCCGACTGGAGCTCTTTGCCAGTGAGCCGGATATCATCAACCCTATTGGTCTGGCCTGGGACGAGCGGGGACGCCTTTGGGCCGCCGAGACCGTTGACTATCCCAACGAGATGACTCCGAACCGGGTCGGAAACGACAAGATCAAGATCCTTGAAGATACCGACGGGGATGGGAAGTGCGACAAGGTGACAGTCTTTGCTGACGGCTTGAATATTCCCACGTCGCTGACTTTCTCTCGTGGAGGGATCATTGTGGCTCATGTTCCCGATTTCCTGTTTCTGAAAGACGCCGACGGTGACGACAAGGCCGATGTGCGGGAAGTTCTCAATACCGGATGGGGCACCGGCGACACCCATGCGGGTCCATCCAATCTGCGCTATGGCTTCGACAACTGGATCTGGGGCGCGGTGGGCTACTCCTCCTACAGTGGCACGGTGGGTGGTGAGCAAAAGAGGTTTGGTTCCGGAGTGTTTCGTATGAAGCCGGACGGATCTGCACTGGAGTTCATGCACCAGTTCAACAACAACACCTGGGGACTAGGTTTCAACTCCTCCGGGGACGTATTTGGTTCAACAGCCAACAACAACCCCAGCTTCTTCTGTGGCATTCCCGCTACGGCCTATCGCGACGGGAAAAAGGGGATGACCGCGAAGATGATCGCAACGGATCGTTCCTTTCACCCAATCACGCCGAATATCCGTCAGGTAGACGCATTCAATAACTACACGGCAGGAGCTGGTCACGCGTTGGCCACCTCGGCGGCATTCCCTGAGTCGTATCGCGAGAAGATGGCCTTTATTGGAGGGCCAACGGGACATCTTTTGGGAATGTATGAAATTTCTCCGACGGGGGCAGGCTACAAGGCGGAGAACGCATTTGCCTTTCTCGCATCCGCAGACGAGTGGTTCTCACCGGTTGCTGCGGAGGTTGGCCCCGATGGACATCTGTGGGTGGCTGATTGGTATAACTTCATTATTCAGCACAACCCAACTCCTAGCAAAGGACGCGGCGGTTATGACGCTCAGCGAGGCAAGGGGAATGCTCATGTGAATCCCAACCGCGACCGCGGACACGGGCGGATTTACCGGGTCGTCTGGGAAGATGCGCCCAAGTCAACGATCCAGTCTCTGGCAGGAGCCAATACCGAACAACTTGTCGCCGCGCTTGAAAGCGACAATCTGTTTTGGCGCCACACCGCGCAACGTCTCCTCGTTGATGGAGAAATGAAGGGCGCAGTCTCTGGCCTGAAAAAGAAAGTCTACTCAGGAGGAACCGGCGCTATTCAGGCGCTTTGGAGTCTGAGTGGAATTGAAGCTCTCGATTCAGAAACGCTGCAGGCGGCTCTCATGAGCAAGGATCCTGCGCTTCGTCGGAATGCAATTAACGCTCTTGGGTCAGATGCAGCTGCGCTTCAACTGTTCTTCGATACCGCAGTCGTTCAGGACGAGGAGCTGATTGTTCGGCTCGCCGCTTTCAATAAAATGGTACAATTCGATGATCAGGAGACGATAGCGCGCGCGGCTAAGGAACTGATCAAGGACTTTTCCAATGCCAGTGAACCCTGGCTCTCACAGAGCTTGCGCAATGGAGGTGCTGGTCCGGTAGAGCGAGGGCCCTCCAAGCTTGGCAAGGAACTGCTGGCGAATGGATCGTTCGAAGACCTCAGCGCCGATTTTGCCTCTGGTTGGACGGGACGCTCGTTCCGTGGAACAGCCCAACACAAGTTGGCCGACGTTTCCAGAACCGGGAAGCATTCAGTAGGAATTTCTGCTGAGACGGCCGCCGAGTGGGGCATCACCATCGATGTGCCAGTCGATATGAATTCTGAATACGAACTGAGTGCTTGGGTAAAGACTGAAGGCGTCGGAGGAGGCGGGCGAGGCGCGTTACTTTATGTCAGCGCCCACCCCGATGCTCCGGGCAGTTCGGGAGTAAAGGGCACGCAGGACTGGACACAGATTAAGTTGAGGTTCAACTCGGGATCTCAAAAGGTCGTCAGTATTAATTGCCTCCTCGGAGGCTGGGGAGTGTCCACGGGTAAAGCCTGGTGGGATGATGTCAGCTTGCGCAAGGTTCAGTACGAGACTATCACCGGGGAGAAGTCTGAGGTCACCGAGGGCGATGTGGCTCGCGGACTGAAAATCTTTAAGACCCACGCAATCGCTAATTGCGCGCGATGCCACGCTGTCAACGGGGAAGGGGGTCCTATCGGGCCGGCACTTGATTCAATCGCGACACGAAAACAGGAAGACTACATTCTCGAGAGCCTGATTGATCCAGGTGCAGCAATTGCAGAAGGATTCCAGGGGCAGGTTTCACCAATGCCTCCGATGGGAGTTTTGCTGACTAAGCAGGAGCTTGCTGATGTGATGGCCTACCTCATGACTCTCAAATAGTTTTAACCGCAGGGAGTGGGTGCATACTGCTGTGCAGCGGAGCTTTGCCCAGAAGAGCAGCTCAAAGAATGAACTCGCGATTAGCTCTCTTGGTCTTGATTTGGGTCGTCGTCAGTTCGCAGGCATTGGCCGGTAAAGGTATTCGTCCTGCGCTACCCAATATCATCCTTATGATAGCTGATGATATGGGGATTGGCGACACGGATGTATACCTTGGCGTTCGTATGGGCGCAAAGAGTCGCCCGATCGCCGTGACCCAAAGCACGCCCCAGCTCAAGGCGTTTTCCCAAGACGCGGTGGTATTTAATAACGCCTATGCACCGTCCCCCATGGATTCGTCGACGCGGCATTCAATCGGAAAAGGCAGATTTGCGCGTCGCTCTTATCTAAAGACGCAGGCGTGGCTTCCTCATCACCAGAACGCACCCATGATCCAGCTCACCAAAGGCGCATGGTATGCAGCCGAATGTCAGCATTGCTCCAAGCGCTGCATTCTTTTTGGGACCTCGTAAATTAAATTGCACCCTCATTCGACATTCTCGATACGGGCACCTCCAACCAGCTTGACAGCGACGGCCTCGGCCTCGGCTCCCGTTTCCTCCCGATACCGTGCAACGATATCTTCAACAAACCGTGATACACCATCCGTTTCAACAAGATTGACCGTGCTACCACCGAACCCGCCACCCATCATCCTCGCGCCGATTGCTCCAAGTTCCCCGGCAATGTCGACCAATGTATCAAGTTCCTGGCAGCTGACCTCATAATCATTCCGGAGGGACGAATGACTAGCAGCCATCAGGAGGCCAGCGGCCGCTGTGTCACTAGCTTCGAGTGCAGCAGCAAAGTCACGCACGCGGGCCATCTCGGTTATGACGTGTCGGGCCCGCCTGTAAACCCTCTCACCGAGTTGGAATTGTGCGGAGTCTAGTTCGCCTATCGTGACATCCCGGAGAAACTCCACGTCAAAGAATGCTGTCGCATCCTCGCAGTCAGCCCTGCGCTTGGCGTATTCCCCATCTGCTAGAGCATGCTTAACTTTGCTGTCGACAACGACCGCTGAGAGATTCGCTGGGAGGGGCGCTGAGTCAATTTCTAGTGTAGAGCAGTCAATTTTCAATGCATGACCAGCGACTCCGGCGTTAACGGCCAGCTGATCCATGATGCCGCATGGAACGCCAGCCCATTCATGCTCTGCGCTCTGACACAAAAGGGCACGCTCGGTCTGGGGAAGATTAAGGCCCAGAAGCGCTTCAATCACCAGAGCTGTTGCCGTTTCAAGAGCGGCACTGCTGCTAAGCCCGGCTCCGAGGGGAAGGTTGGATTCAAACCTAACGTCGAACCCGGCAACGGGATAACCTGCGTCCCGATATTTTGCTACTACTCCAAAAGCGTAGTTAGCCCACGAGTTGTCACCCGAGAAGGGCATCCTGTGTTCAAGAGGTATGACTAGGTCTTCATGGCTCTGAGAACTCGACAATCGCAACTCGGAGCGCCCATTGGCTTGCGCTACGGCCTTTATGTAACGGTTGACTGCTGCCGGCATGACCACGCCCCCCTGGTAGTCAACGTGCTCACCAATAAGATTTATCCGCCCGGGCGCCCTCGTCCTTACAATGCCACTAGATTGGGCCCCTGGGGTAGAGAGCTTGCTAGGAGAAATCGACACGGTTGAGGGTAAGCGGCTTTCGCGCCCCAAGGAGATTCCACAATGGTTTGTGGTAAGTCCAGCACTCGATATGAACCTATTTTAAGGAATCGAGCGTTCTTTTGTAGAAAACAAACTGATCCATCCGCCATCAGAGAAGGGCGTTCCAACAAGACTGCGGATTTCGTTCATCAAGCGAGGGAATCGAACTTGCTCGACGGAAGGGTTATCTATCGGGGATTCGGAGCCAAAGAATGATGGGTTGCAGCTGCCCATGATCTAAGCGAAGGGTTCTCCACCTTCTACATCCCGATGAACGTTACTTCCCCGCTCAATATCCGAACAGTTAGTCCGTTGGCTATAGCGCCTGCACACGCTGCATCTGGGATCGCTCAATTTTCTGAGTTTAGCGATCGCTTTGACGGTCCCGACTTAGATTAGGGATGGGCTAAGATCAGCCCGGGGTAAGGACAAAGATAGTGGTTTTAGACCTCAGACCGATTTACAGTTCCAACCGGGTTTGCTGATTGCGGTGCCGTTGACAAATTTAAGCAGTCCAGACCAGAATCTGATCAGAACACTTTCATGAATAAGCTCCCTCTATTCCTGCTGATTCTTACTGGAGTCCTCTTGTGTTCTTGGCTGCCTGCGACGGCACAGCCGAAGTGGTTTGCGGACGCAATCTGGTATCAAGTCTTCCCTGAGCGTTTCTGTAATGGCGATAAAACTAATGATCCGGTTCGAGCGAGTCTGAAGGATACCTGGCCTTATTTGATTCCGGCTGACTGGCAACCCAGCCCATGGACATCGGATTGGTATAAGCTTCAACCCTGGGAGCAAGACGGTCGTGACTTTTATGTCCACGCTCAATTACGGCGCTATGGGGGAGACCTTCAAGGTATCCTCAACAAGCTCGATTACCTCAAGAATCTTGGAGTGAACACCCTCTACCTCAATCCAATCTTTGAGAGCCCCTCCTTGCACAAATATGGCGCCACTCTCTATCACCATGTCGATAAGCACTTCGGTCCTGCTCCCGCAGCAGACCTTGCCCTTTTCGCAGCGGAAGATCCCGGGGACCCAGCAACGTGGAAATGGTCAGCGGCTGACAAGCTCTTCCTCGAGCTGATCAGGCAAGTCCATCGGCGGGACATGCGCATTATTATTGACGGGGTCTTTAACCACGTTGGAATCCCGTTCTGGGCCCTCCAAAAGGCCCGTAGGGAAGGTCCTGCCAGCCTCTATGCAGAATGGTTCGATATTCATCGGTGGGACGATCCGACGACCCCTGAAGACGAGTTTGAATACCGTGGATGGGCAGGAGTGAAGGGTCTGCCTGAATTTCGTAAGAATGCCCGCGGACCCCATCCCGCAGCAAAAAGACATATGCACGCCATCGTAAAACGTTGGATGGATCCGAATGGGGATGGGGACCCCTCTGATGGAATCGATGGCTGGAGGCTCGACGTAGCGGCCGAGGTTCCTATTGCATTCTGGCATGAATTACGCGGATGGGTGGCCGAGATTAATCCAGATGCTTACCTCACGGGGGAAATATGGTGGGAAGACTACCGGAGTCACAAACTCAAGAACGCCGGTCCTTGGCTCGAGAAGGCTTTTGATGGCGTCATGAATTACCGCTTTACCGATGCGGTCCTTCGCTTCGCCAATGAGGAGCATGAGCCCACTCCGGCAGTGGAATTCCTCGAATCTCTCAAACGCATTGAGGACGATTACGGATACTCAAAGGTTCTAGAGATACAAAACCTCCTCGATAGTCACGATGTGGCCCGCCTTGGCTCGGTGGTCATGAACCCGGAAGCTCGACTGGATCACGACGCCAACGTCAAAGGTAAACCTGATTATCGGACTGGTCCACCCAACAGAGAAGCTCGGCAGAAACTGAAGTTCATGGCCGCCCTTCAGTTTTTGCTGCCAGGTGCTCCGTACATCTACTATGGGACAGAAGCTGGGATGTGGGGAGCGGATGATCCGGACTGCCGGAAGCCTATGCTATGGCCAAATACCAACTATGACGATGAGGTCTTCCTTCCAACGCAGGAGAAAAGGCCGCCGGTTAGGGTGGCCTTCGATGTCGAGCTGCACCAGTTCTATCAAACTTTGTGCAGCCTCCGGCGAAAGAGGGCGGTATGGCGGCGTGGCAATTTTCAGGTTCTATCGACCGGTGAGCGTTGGTTTGCATTTAGCCGTAAGGCGGGAAACGAGGGGGCGGTTGTCGTGGTGAATGCGGGGAAGAGGAGCTTGCGGGCTCCTGCCTCAAGATTTTTTGAGGAGGGAGGCGGGCCTCGCATACTGAGTTCCCCTACCCATCCCCAAAGAGCCAATCCCGCGGTTGATTTGGTGGTGGAGCCTTGGGGCATTGTCATCTTGGAAGAGAGCTGATCAAAATCTCGCCTTCGGAAACGCGACAGTCAGAGGATCAACGGGTGTTACGGCATTTTCCCGCTGAAACCCTAGGCGAGACGTCGGGGTTTCCGGCCGGGACCTTGGCCCTCTTGCGGCGTGGATTCTTTGGTCTGGACCTATGAGGGATCCAAGATGTGGTCCTTGAAATCCTACCTAATTGACTTGGGGCGCCCGGATGCCCCGGTAGGATCGCGGGTAGACAAAGGGTTGCGGGGCGCACTCTGACGACTGAGAGCAAGGTCCAACGACACAGGGAATCATGAATAGCTTTGAATTTATAATGGTATTGGTCTCGATCATTATTGGGCTGGGTATCGCGGAGTTGCTGCAGGGGGTCGCGAGGATGATGCGAGGCCGGTTTGAAGGCGGTTTGCTCCATATTCTGTGGACGGCAAATATGCTTAACATGCTCATCCAATGCTTTTGGAGCTGGTGGATGCTAGAGGGTAAGAGCGATTGGGCCTATTATGAATTACTTATGGTCCTGTTAGGCCCAATTGTGATGTATATCATTTCCTCGCTGCTCCATATCCCTGAGCAGTGGTCCAGCCGATTGGATGCAAAGTTTATCAACCACAGGAGGCCTTTTTTTGTCCTTTTCCTGATTTTGATGATCATTTTCACCTTCGGAGACATTCAATTTAGCCAGGAAGGAAGTGTGAGCCGCCATGCTGTCAGGGGGGTAGCCGCTACGCTGTTCTTCTTGCTGTTGTTAACGGAGAAGCGGACACTCCACCTCATTGGAGCGATATTCTTCCTTCTCGTACAGGCTTTCTTTATCATGAACTGGAGTTGGATCTTATCGAAAGTCGCCGCTTAATCTCTAGTGTGGGCACTCCGGTTCATCTAACAGTTTTGCCAGTCGATCCAGGAGACCAGGATCTAAAGGCCTCAATTGCGATCCCAAGATCGCTATGGGACTCTTCCTCACCCAACGAGCGTCTTATCGTTGGGTGTTTTTCTCCACATAGGCCCAAGTGTCCTTGCCCCAAGGCCCTGCAGTGAGGCAGGCTGGGTTGTGTAGGAATTTCTTGGCAGGATCCTTCCGGTTCAGGCAGCTGGAGCCCGCGGGATAAGAGGCAATGTTCTTTGGTAGCTGCGCAAACTCGTAGGGTATTTCCAGGTGGTCAAGAGATTCTCGAAAACGACCAGTATTGAGGGCTCCTTGGACCAGTCGAAGCTTTAGCAAGGCCCGAATCGCCTGGGTCTTCTTGGCATACTGGGGCACATAATTTCTCGATTCCTCACCGGTAATACTTGTGCCTCGTCCAGGGTCGAGGGCGATTGAGGTCGAAAACACTTCGAGGTGTTTAGCGCCCCAAAAAATTGAACCGGCAGCGCCCATGGAGAACCCCATGATCACTCTCTGTCTACGATTCGTTGTTAGGTTGTATTGTTTTTGCAGGAAGGGTAAGAGCTCTTTCAGGATGTTCGTTTCCGGCCGTTTCCCTTTCGCGCCATCCCTCCATACAGTGGCCTCATATTTTTCGGGAAAGACTACAGCGAAATCTCCAATTACCCCTTCTTTACGAGCACTCTCGTAGTTCTGCATGACTTCAGATGACGCGTTGCCACCACCTGCTCCGTGGAGAAAAACAATGACCGGATACGGTCCTTTGTCGTTGTTGTGACCCGGTGGCAAATACAGGGTGTAATTGATGGTATCACCCGTAATCGGTCCCTTGTAAGAAAGGGCCTTCTGGTATTGTCCTTCATGGAGGCTGTTTCCGGGCAGAGCGCTGGCTTCATCCGAGGAAATCCCCAAAGCGATACAACCCGCAAGGATAACGAGTAATCTCATGCAGCCCAGAGCTACCATGGGGGCGAGGGGGAGAGAAGGCCCATGATTGAGGTCTGACATTATGCGCGACATGTCCCTGCCCAAGCCGGAAAGCGAGTAGTCGGTCCTTGGACTTAGGCCTTCTTGCCGAAAGCCCACAAATGGTTTTTCGAGCGGATGTAGAGGACTTGATCCGCAACGGCTGGAGTAGTGTAAATCTCCTCTCCGAGATCATACTCCTTCAGGATCGTCATGGTCTCGGCGTCTTTTAGAACCAGAATCACTCCTCTCTGCGCGCAGAGTAAAACTTTGTTACCCCAGGCAATGGGACTTGCATAGTACTCTCCACTGATTCCACACCGCTTTGGTCCGTAGACAGTCGCTCCGGTGGCTGCATCAAGGCAGGTTAGGACGCCTCCGGTTTTAATTAAATAGAGACGGTTATCCAACAGGAGTGGCGACGATACATAGGGTAGTGCCTTTCCTTTATCGTAGGTCCAGGCAAGACCGCTTCCGGGTGCGATTACATTTTCTCCACCGGCTTCGACCGCTACCATTATGTTTCTGCCAGGAGCCGAAGAGTTTTGAACACGCGCAAATTCCTCTGGAGTCCATGAGTCATCCCCATTGCTGTCGACAAAATTGAAGACATCGAGAGCCCGGCTGGGGGGGAGCTCATCTCTGGTAATACCTCCGCTTTTGTCCTTGTCGAAGCGTTTGAAAAACCAACCCGGATCTGATGCTTCCTTCGGACCGACCTCGATATCGCCCCAGAAAATCTGATCTCTTCTCTCCTTAGCATTTGCATTTGGGGTCGCCCAAGCAGCGAAGAAAAGGCGGTCCTTCCCCGCTACCGGCGTGGTACAAGGGAACACACAAAGGTCATCCACACGCCATAGAAGCTTACCATTGGTGAGATCGTAGGAGCGGAGGGAGAGCATTCCAGGGACAACCAGCTCTGTCCGTTTCGAATTCTTCCATACGAATGGTGTCGCATAAGTGGTCCGAAAGCCCGGACGAGGTATCTCCCAACGGACGGTCCCATCCTTAGTGGAGATGCCTAGAATCGCAGCTTCTTTAGACCCATCACGATTGAGCACCAGAAGATCTTCATGAATTACTGGAGACGTTCCGGTCCCGAAGGTATTCGAGCGGAATGAGAGTCTTCGCTCCCATGCCAGCTCTCCTCCTTGGACGTCCCTCGCAATAAGCCCATAGCCACCAAAATAGAAATAGACCCTCTCACCATCGGTACAAGGAGTCGGGGCAGCGGGGTTTGCGGCCCGGTGCCCGTAGCGATCATTCTTGGCACCCTTCACCCGGTGCTGCCACAGAACTCTGCCATCGGTGCGGCTATACGCCGTCATCACAAGGGTCGTGCCTCCGTCTTCCGCGGAAGAGAGAAACAAAGCGTTGCCTGTAACAGCTGGAGAGGAATGCCCCGAACCGGACGGCGCTTTCCACAGCAGAGAGTCTTTGCCCAAGCCCTCTAGTAGACCGTCGTCATTTGCCGAGGAACGGGCGAGTCCACCCGGACCACGAAAGCCTGGCCACTCGGGGAGTTGTTCAGCGACTATCGTGGAGGCAAGCGCCACCGAAAGCAGAAGTAGAAGGGGTGGTTTGGTTTTCACGGCATGATCTCTAGTTGGTGATTGCATGGGGTACGACAGCAGGGGGCATGCCGAAGTGTTTGCAACCCCTTCGAGCTATCACGGTTTATCAGGCCTGTTAAGCCTTTCATAAGTCCGCCAGCATCAAGGTGCGGGAACCCAGAGCTAGAATAGCTCTTTAATCGGCTTTCCTTCCAGAATCGTTCGTGACAACTCGGGGGGGAGCAGCTCCGGGGAAATGCGGATCTGATTTGGGTCAAACACCGTGTGTAGAATAGTGGCTAGCAGGTTCTCCGGCCCATAGGGCTCACTCGCAGGGCGGCTTCCGGTGCGATCAGAATGGCCAATAACCTGTCCCATCTTCAAGCCTCCGCCAGCCAGGAGCAAAGGAGTGAGATGTCCGTGGTGGTCTGTCCCCGCATCCCGGTTCTTCTTAATGGGAGACCGTCCCATTTCCCCTGTTATAACCAGAAGGATATCGTCACTCAGTCCACGTGCAGCCACGTCGTCGAGAAACGCGGAAACTGCATGGTCCATCTGGGCCCCCAAGGTTTGCATGCCGACCAAGGTGCCGGGGTTGTTAGCGCCACTACCGTGAAAGTCCCAACTGGAATCGACAACCGTAACAAATCCACAACCGGCCTCACAGAGTCTACGTGCAAGGAGCATTTCCTTTCCTAGCAAGTTGGTCCAGCGGGCCTGATCAACGAGCTTCTTTTTTCCCTTGTGGAGAAAGTATTTTCCTCCCTCGTGGTAATCCGCCATCCGGAACAGATGACTGGTATCATAGCGGCTGATAGTTTTGGGATCTTCCTTGGATAGGTCAAAGGCGTCGGAAACACCACGAAGGAGCAGGTCGTAGCTCTGGCGCTGCATCTGGCTCATGCTTCCAGCCTGCCCAGCCCGGTCCATCTTACGATTTAGCTGATCCAACTTGCCCAGCAACTCGAAACGATCAGTGAATCGGCCGCGGGAGATCTGAAGGTCGAAATTACTCAACTGACTAGAGCTCCCGTCGAGGAGGAAGCCCTTGCAATCTCCGGACAGGCTTCCTGCGCCTGCTACTTGCTGCCTGATTCGGGGCAGGCCAAAGGTCGCAGTCGGTGACCCGAGCTGGAGGCCTGGCTCAACGGCCTCCGGAACAATCACCGAATTCATGGGGATTCCGGTCCGGTGATGGAACGGACCAGTGCCTAGCGCACAGAGGGCCGACATCGCTGCCCCTGAGGGATGACGTCCGGTGAGTATGGGAAGATGGTTGTGACTCCCATCGTTGGTGGCGAAGGATCGGACCACCGCGACACGATCGGCCCGTTGGGCCAACTGGGGCAGGGTGCCCCCAAACCAAACCCCTGGAAGCTTTGTTTGCACCTCGCCAGTACAACTTCGGTTGTTGCTGGCAACGTCAAGCTTTGGGTCGAAGGTTTCAATCTGAGGAGGCCCTCCTTGAAGAAATAGAAACACGACAGATTTCTTTTTGATCACGTCACGGCTCAGAGCCGCGTGGGAGGGAGATGCCAGGAAACCCGGGAGGCTAAGTCCACCGAGGCTTCCAATGCGGAGAAAGTCACGTCGCCCCAGCGATGAGCGACCGTCAGTAAACCTCTCGTCCGTAAACGTCAGCATTCCTACCTGATTATTGACGGAATTTCAATCCGTCCGCAATTCCTAATGCCAGATAGGCTTCCCGCGCTCAAGGGGCGTACGGGGAAGCAGTAATCCCATTCGTCGACTAGGTTTGCCGGAGGTTTGCGGTAAATTGCCAAGCCCAACCAACCTCCAAAAATTGTAGCTATTGCGCGCCACCATCGGATGCTCTAATAGTCGGAACATCGCCTTCAATGCCTACAGACGTTGCTAACACCAAGGAGCTTAAGCGGCTAACCAACGAAGCGCTAAACTACACTGGGCCTAGGGGCATCCTTGCGGCCATCGTCGATGAACTCGTAGGTATTCTCGAAAGTGTTTCCGGGTTTCGGGTCGACCAAGAACAAAGCCTGACCGAGGGAGAAACCGTATGTGACGATGGATTGGCTATTTCGCCGGCGCAGGCCGCGTGTTGCGCAGGTGAATACCAACGAACCGCCTTCTTTCTGCGGGGGGCGCACAGCGCCATTATGCAAGCCCTTGTGGCAAACCCGGGAGGGGTAGTTCGGGTCCTGTATGCGGGATCCGGACCTTATGCGACGCTCGCTGTTCCGCTCATGACTATTTTCCCACCTGAGAAGGTGAAGTTTACAATACTCGATCTGCACCCTGAATCCATTCAGTCTGTCAGGGCTATAGTCTCCGAGCTTGGCCTAGAATGCAGTGTCGAGTCGTACGTCGTGACAGATGCTTGCAAGTACACGATTCCTCCGAGAGGCCTCCCCGATATTCTTCTTTGTGAAACCATGAGCACAGCCTTGGAAAAGGAGCCCCAAGTCGGAATTACACGCCATCTTCTGGGTCAGGCTCCAGATGCTATCATGGTTCCTGAATCCGTGCGGATCGAAGCGTTTCTTGTAAATACTTCCGACGAGCCCGACATGATTATCCCTGAGAGTGAAGATCCGTCTGGGTGTCGGCAACCGAACAGAATCTCTTTGGGTCCTGTCTTTGAACTCAGCAAGGCGGCCATTCGGTACTGGGCGCCCACCGAAACCCACCGCCTGCCGGGTCAGTCGATCCGGCTCCCGCTTATTCCTGAGCCGAGTTACCGTCCCTTTCTCTTCACGACGATCAACACTCACGGTGAGCACGTCTTATTGACCCACGATTGTAACCTCACAGGAATCCGGGAGATCATGGAGATTGATCCCGTCGCTGCTGGTGACAGCTACCAGTTCTCTTATCAGTTGGGTCAAAATCCGCGCCTTGTGGCCGAAGCATCAGGGTCACATGCACCGGGCTCTCGCACAGATTGATGCAATCCTGAGATCGGTTTAAAGGCGGATAGAAGATCTAATCCTGGACAGCGAGCTCAGGTGTTCGGCTTTCCGAGAGGGAGTTGAGTTTCGCATCCTAGTTAGTGGAAGAAGGTAGGATGGAAGGGCTGCAGCGCTCATTGAAGAGATATTTTATACGAAATTTGCAAGGAAGTTAACTGAACCTGTTGTAGCCTCATGAATTCATGAGGCGCCTTCTACTTATTTCCGGCTCTTTCTGGCTGCTCACCCTGGGTGTCGCCTTCATGATTGGACGGGGCGTTTCTGCTCCGCCAGATGGGGGCAAGCAGCAGGTCGATAAGGCGAGCACGTCCCGTGCAAAGCGCGTATCTTCCAAGGTTCGGTACGGGGGTAAAGACGCCAGTAGGTCTGGAATTACATCTGGGATATCCGGTCAGGGTGGGAGAATTATTCGCGCGAACTCTCCGCGGAGGGCCGTGGTCGAGTTGGCGCAGCTGGTTGACCCGGTAGAGCGAGCCAAGGGGTTCCTTGAGCTGCTGGAAACTCTTTAGGCAGGTCAATTTCTCGACGTGGTCGCTGACTTTCGAGCCCTAGGTATCACGGAGCAGCGTATGAGCGAATACGGAATGCTACTCCATGCGTGGGGAAAGGCAGACGCTGAAGGCGCTCTAACCTACGCAATGGAAAACACAGGCACCCCCTTTGCGCGTCAAGCCATCATGACCAGCTGGTCCAGCGATGATCCTGAAGCAGCGCTCGCCTTTGCACGGGCCAATCACGACGGAGAGGGGGCCAATCCTCTTCTTGTTGGGGTCATTCGTGGCATTGCACCGGCGAACCTGAACAGAGCGACCGACCTCCTTCAAGACCTTCCCTACAGCCGGGAACGCGGGGACGCCTTGCAGAGCCTTCTTCCTTTTGTGATAGAGGGCGGAGCAGCTGATGCACTCACGTGGACAGCAGGCATCGCAGATTCCCAGCTTCAGAGTGGGGCCATCAATTATATCATGCGCGATTTCGCAGACAGCAACCCGCGGGGCGCTGCGGAACTTCTTCTTACCCTTGAGGATAAACGCGTGGCAGCTCGGGCGGTTGATAATGTCGCGGGGTCTCTGGCACGGGTTGATCTCGAGGAAGCAAAGAGATGGTCAACAGGATTAGATGAAGAGCTTCAGTCTGGAGCCGTCGAAGGGGTTATTAGTCACTACGCCTCATTGGATCCAGTGGCGGCCTCCAATTGGTTGGGCTCGCTGCCCACAACAACCAATCTCGACTCAGCGATAAGGCAGTTCGCCTGGAGAAGTCAGCGCTCAGAGCCAGAACTGGCAGCTGACTGGATCGGGCACATTAAAGACTCAGGGCGTCGTGAAGAAATGTACAATAGTGTCTTGTCACGTTGGCTCCGCGCCGATCCATCTTCGGCGGAACAGTGGATTGAAACCACTCCCGATTTGCCCGAGGGCGTCCGTAGTCTTCCCAACCGGACCCGGTGAGCCGACCCGGTCAAGAGTGTAGATAAGGGCACCCGTCGCTATCGCAGTATTGTGATCTCCTGGATAAGGGCCTCTATGTCCATGCTCCGGCCCTGCCTGATTTGCGATTATTGACCAAAATAAATGCGCGTCGGCATTGCCATTTTCTCCAGATGGCACCACGGCGCTCGCCTGTCGGTTGACCCACCCGCCACGACCGGTTCCTAATCCCATCATGTTCCAGCTCATCTATCGCAAATACGGAAGAGGAATTCGCTGGAAGGATGATCTCCTTGCCGGGCTCACCGTTGCTCTCGCGCTCGTCCCGGAAGCGGTAGCTTTTGCCTTCCTTGCAGGCGTGGATCCCCTGGTGGGGCTCTACGCCGCGTTCCTTGTCGGTCTCATTACTGCGTCGATAGGCGGAAGACCAGGAATGATCTCTGGTGCTACTGGTGCGATGGCTGTCGCGATGACTGCCCTTGTGACCCTTTATGGACTCCAATACCTCCTCGCCGCAGTAATCCTCGCGGGGATGATCCAGATCCTTACTGGGATTCTAAAGTTGGGACGTTTTATTCGCATCCTTCCCCATCCCGTGATGCTCGGGTTTGTCAATGGTCTGGCGATTGTGATCGGCCTCGCCCAGTTTGGTCAATTCAAGACCAACCATCGGATTGTCTATGAAAAGGCGGATGGGCATGGAGGTGGCGGCTTCCAAGTTGCAGGTGATTGGTTTGGGTGGGGATCCTCCGAGCTATGGGTCATGATTGGGATGCTCGTTGCCACCATGCTGATTATTCAGCTGCTTCCAAAACTGACCCGAGCGATTCCAGCGCCACTGGTGGCGATCGTGATCGGCACCTTGGCCGTATCCCTGACTCCGTTGACGACGACGACGGTTGGGGATGTGCTCGAAAAGCAACGGGTTCTGCAGGCCGAACGCAAGTTAAAAAGGAGCCAGTTTGCCGAGATCGAGCCCGATCTGGTCGTGCGTGAAGTGCATGCACGCGGTCAGGCTCTTGCAGCTGTTGAATTGACGAGGGGAGAAATCGAGGCGGGACTCGGTCGCAGAATTCCAGAGGGACTGAAGGCGGGGCTCCCCGAAATCAGAGTCCCCAAGATTGACTGGAAAGACAGCGAGGCGCTAAAAATGGTTCTCTTCCTCGCCGTGACTCTCGCGAGCATCGGCCTGATCGAGTCCCTCATGACTCTGTCTTTAATTGACGAGCTAACCGAAACTCGGGGGCGAACCCCGCGCGAATGTGTTGGGCAGGGGGTAGGCAATGTGGTGACCGGATTGTTTGGTGGAATGGGGGGCTGCGCCATGATTGGGCAAAGCATGATTAATATTAATTCGGGAGGGCGAGGGCGGCTCTCGGGGATATCGGCAGCTTGTTTCCTTTTTGGCTTTATTCTCTTTGCTCCAAAACTGATCGAGGTGATTCCGATCGCCTCTTTGGCAGGTGTTATGTTCATGGTGGTTGTTGCGACCTTCGAGTGGTCTAGTCTTCGATTGTTCGGAAAAGTTCCACTGGCCGATATCGTAGTGATCGTGCTTGTGAGTGGGGTGACCGTGCTCATGCACAATCTCGCCCTTGGAGTGATCGTCGGGATTGCCGCATCAGCTCTGGTCTATGCTTGGGAGCACGCGAAGGGATTACGTCTTCACCTGCGTAAATCGAGCGATCGAAAACGCACTTACGAGGTCGATGGACCACTGTTCTTTGGCTCGATTCAGGAATTCAAAGAGCTCTTCACCCCAGGAGAAGATCCCGAAGACGTGTATCTCTCTTTTGCAAATTCAAAGGTCTGCGACCACTCCGCTATCGAAGCTATTCATTCGCTTAGCGAGAAGTATCGCAGAGCTAGAAAGAGACTGCATTTGCACGATCTCGCGCCGGACTGCAGCAAGTTGCTTTCCAAGGCGGGCGATCTTGTTGAGGGACAATATTTCGGAAAAGTCGGCGGAGGCACGTCCTGAGCCTTCAAGGCACGCGGCTATCCAATTGGATTTACAAGGGGCTGAATGGTCTCTATTGTTTCAATCCAAAATAGTGGCGATTCCGGTGCATTCTGACTTGCAGAAATGCGAAAAGGATCCACTCCTGCGACCATATGAAACACCTGTATCTGTATCTACTTCTATGCTCAGTGGGGTGGTTGCTTGCCGCCGATCGTGGACAAAAGGCAGAGCCACGTCCAAACAAGCCTTTATCGAAGTCAGAGGTGCTGAAGCTTACCGGGGACTGGAAGGGCTCCAAGCTGAGCAGGGATATTCGCATCCTATGGCTCTATGGACCCGAAGATCATGGGGGAGGAGAGCATGACTACATTCGGGTCAAGGAGCTGTTTGTTCCCATGCTCAAAACTATACCCCGGGTAACGGTCGAAGAGGCGTATCTCTTCCCATCCAAGGAGCAGTTCGAGCGCGCGGACCTTATGATTCAATTTCTCCATCTGCCCGATCTCACCGATCAGCAACTGGAACACTTCCAGAGCTTTGTGAACCGTGGTGGTGGCGTGGTGTCTATACACGAGTCCTGCATTATTCGGCCCCTTGCGCGTGCCGAGAAACTCGCCAAATGCATCGGATGCTCATGGAAGGGCAACAGGGATTCTCATTGGGGCAAGTTTTCCCACGATCATCCTCTTTTTCTCAAGACTGACCACCCGGCGTTCAAGGGACTGCCCGGATCAGTTCGACTGAATGATGAATCCTATTGGAGTCTACTGAAGCGTGAGGAAGTGGAGGTCATCGGCACTATTGCACCCGGAAAAGAGAATGCCGAGGCGTCCTTCGAGGATGTGTCGGCAAGTAGTGCTGCCCGAAGCGAAGCATTTTGGACCTATAGCCCTGGGAAGGGACGTGTATTCGGAACTACTACCGGACACTACACTTACACTTATTTTGATCCCATCTACCGCCTCCTACTTCTCAGAGGGATTGCGTGGTGCTTACATGAGGATCCAGCGCCCTTCATGCCGCTTGTCTTCCATGGCATCACAAGCGAAGAGGGGCTGGTCGGAACCACGGACCGCATGTTGAACTATCGCAATCGTAGTAGATAGATTGACACTGCCTTCCTTCGGATCCAAATGAAGGCTGTATTTCGGAAGGCGAGTAGAGAGGCCCTTATCGGCTTATTGACACTGTTCCTCCTGCTTCTTGCAGCCTTTTTCTTTATAACCCGTTGGTCTCCGGACCCGGAGTGTGCAGCCGGGGTGGTAGTTGAGTCTGGAGAGGTCAGAAATCTCCTGGATAAGTTTCGTAAATCGCAGGGTGAATTTCCATCATCGCTGGAGGAGCTGGATATTGCATACCGTCAACCCACCGATTACCAGACACGAAAGGGACCGGCGCCAGAGAAAGGCAGGTGGTTTTACGATCGCATCGGGAAGGATGACTACCAGCTCTATGCCTGCGCTCGCACATGGGTGTCATACTATGACGCCATGGTATACCGGTATTCAGAATCCTTCTGCGACCCATGGACTTCATCACTGAAAAAGTCTCATTATCTCCCCCTTGGAAAATGGCGCTATTTCCGTGGTTTTTCCGTGTTTACCGAGCGATTTTACTTTGATGGGGACGGCAATTGGCAGGACCCTTTCCCGGGGCGCCCTTATTGAAAAGCACAACGGATTACATTCTGCATAGACGCTTCGAATCCTTACTAATGAATGTTAACCGCCCTTGTGGTAGTGGCGGCGCCATACAACGAAAGGCACGCAAACTAGATACATCGTGATGCTGTAGACGGCGGCAGGCACAGTTTCCGGGGGAAGGACCTGCCCATTTGCTGCCGCAACAAAACTGCCAACCGCAATGGCCAGGGTGCCGTTCTGAACCCCGGATTCAATCGATATAGCGGTTGCCTCCGGGCGCTTCAGGCCCAGAAGCTGACCGGACACAAGTCCGAGGCCCAGCATGGCAAGGTTCAGCACTACAGAGACTGGGGCCAAGCTTCCGAGATTTGACGAGAAGACCACCCAGTTCTTGGCTAGGGCAGCAATGATGATCAGGATGAAGAGGCCGATTGCGGTCCGGGAAACACCCGGACCGATCCGCTCTGCCAGAACAGGAGCGCGAGCTGTGAAGGTCATTCCAAGCGCTACCGGAAGAGCGGTGAGGAAAAACATCTTCAGGCTCAGGCCGGTAATATTCACCTTCAGGGCCTCCGCATGCATGAAATGGTTGACGCTGAAGGAAACCAGTAAGGGCACGGTAAGAATAGACAACAAGCTCGTCGCGGCCGTGAGAGAGATGGAGAGCGGGGCATTGCCCCCGGCAAGCTTAGTCAGAAGATTGCTGGTCACACCTCCGGGGCAAAGGGCCAGAATCATCAGACCCACAGCGAAGACCGGCGACAAACCGAACGCATGCGCTAATCCGAATGCGATCAGCGGCAGCAGAACCACTTGATTGAGCAGCCCCACTGCGAAGGCCCGTGGAAATTTCATTACCCGCCTGAAGTCAGCCACCCCAAGCCCCAGGCCCAAAGAGAACATGATGAACGCGATAACGAGGGGGAGAAGAACACTGACGATCATGAGGGAGGGAAAGCAATCCTTTCAGTCGCACGCCTTCCATGCAAGTTTCGGGAACGCTTGGTTAGAAGGATAAGAACGAGGGGCCCGGAAAAGCAGTTGGGATTGCTCGCACATAACCTAATGCAGACAGAGGCCTTTTGATCAGTTGCACAAATCTCCCATGGCCTCACCAAGCTTAGGAAATAGAAATGAATAGCCCTCATCCTTCAGTCGTCTCGAAGTGCAATATCGACCTAACAGAACAAGCTCCGGGTCAGTACGCAGAAACCAATAGGCTCCCAAACGGACCACCCAACCGGCCACGGGTAGCCCGAAGGGCATTCCGATAGCACGGCGAAGCTCTCGCATAAATTCTTCTTGAGAGACCGGATGGGGTGCGGTTGCGACATAGACACCCTGCATTGCTGTATTCGAAATCGCGTGGGTAATAAGCGCATTCAAATCATCAACATGAATCCAACTGATTCCCTGAGTTCCGCTACCCACCCGACCTCCAAGCCCCAGTCGGGAGAGCCTCCGCATCTTTGGAAAGGCTCCACCAGTCATGCCGAGAACAAAGCTAGTGCGGAGAACGACTTGGCGCACTCCCGAGCAGGCGCCGTGTTTGCAGGCGTTTTCCCATGCCTCACCTACTTCGGGAGCTAGACCATTTCCAAGTGCAGAATCTTCATCGCACCACGCCTCAGGCGGATCACCATAGATATGTGCGGTAGACATTTGGATCCAGACAGGCGGCCTGTCTTCGATACTGCGCAAGGCCTCACCAACGACCAAGGTAGAATCCACCCTCGAGCGGAGAATTTCGTCACAATGAGCGGCACTCTTGACGCAATCGACGGTGCGTCCCGCAAGGTTTATGACTGCCTGGGCTCCCTCCAAGTGTCGAGCCCACTTGCCGACGGTCCGACCGTCCCATTCAGAATGTGTCCATGGTCCATTTATTTTCGGCCCATGGCGGGAGATGAGAACAACCTCATAGCTGTGGGCAGAAAGATGACGGGCGAGGCTCAGACCAATGAAGCCTGTACCTCCAGTAATGACGACCCTTCCGGTTGGCAAGGCGTCTTTGATTGGTAAATTCGCCATTGGAAAAGCTCTCTCCGTGGGATTGCTGGAGCAACAAAATCCCTTCTGTAACGGGGAAAGACAAAAAAGCGATCCTATTTCAGCAAGGGGGCTCGTTAAGGCCCTTCTGGGCCATTGCTCCGATTACATCTTGGTCATTGATCGTCGCGGTTTTTCGGAGTTTGATCCGCTCCGCGGCATTGCGGCTGGCATGACGACTTGGCATAGAGATCCACAATTGCACGGAACCTTCCCCTGATGAAATCTACCCCTTTGACGGAAGGTCCAATCGGCTCTCATATCCGCAAGATTACACTCCCATTGAGTGTGGGCTTCTTTTTCAACACCATGTATAACGTGGTGGATTCGTTCTATGCAGGGCAGGTGTCTACTCAGGCCCTTGCCGCACTGGCTCTTTCCTTTCCCGTCTTCTTCGTAATTATCGCGTTGAGCCAGGGGGTGGCTCGGGGCTCCTCGGCTCTCATTGCGAATGCCATAGGGGCTGGAGAAACCGATAAAGAAGAAGCCTATTCCGGCCAGGTATTTTCACTGGGATTCGTGTTTTCGATTATCATAACCGTGGCAGGACTGGCTGCTGCGACACCTCTGTTTGAACTGCTCGGAGCATCCGGCCACTATCTTGATCTCGCAAATGCCTACGTTCGCCCGCTCTTCTGGGGCGCGGGTTTCTTTTTGCTGAGTAGCATGAGCAATGCGATCCTACTGGCACACGGCGATAGCAGAACGTTTGGAACCGTTCTGGTCGCGGGGTTTTTTGCGAATCTCGTGCTGGATCCTTGGTTTCTCTATGGAGGGCTCGGGCTCCCGCCGATGGGCCTCGCCGGAATTGCATGGGCGACAGTACTCATCCAGGGGCTGGGAGGAGTCTACCTCTTTGTGACTGTTCTACGGCGAGGGTATATTCAGGTGCCCAAACTCTTGAAATGGCCGCAACTCAGGATTTATGGGGAGATTCTCCATCAAGGTATCCCGACCGCGTTTAATATGATGTCG
>DIHT01000175.1 GCA_002420305.1 Akkermansiaceae bacterium UBA5689
GGTGGCATTCAGGTTGGTTGCTCCTGCAATCGGGGTAGCGACCACCTTGACCCGGTCATCGTAGTTCTCGGTGAAGCTGAAGATGCCATCAGCATCGTAAAACTGGAAGACATAGACGATATCATGATTATCACCAGTGAGGTCGGTGCCGAGACCGCCAGGCTCCCGGTCAACGTCGATTCCTTCGAGGATGAGCGAGGATGGATCATCCAAGACGCCGAATGGGATCGACTGGTCGACGTTCTCTGGCAGCGCTCCGGTGAAGTCGGCTGCAGGGAGGTTATCCGTGCGGCGGTAGAGCACCCTCTCCGGCAGGTGATTGGAAAGGTTCACCTCAGGATTGGACGCAGCATCATTCGGGTCAAACCCACGGTCTACTTCCTGGCCATCGAAGAACAGATCGCCGTCGCTGTCATTATCGAGGGGATCTGTCCCGGTGTCGCTGGCATTCACAAAAGTTCCAGTGCCAGTCTCGACTCCGTCAAGAAGTCCATCTCCGTCGCTGTCAGTATCGGTGGGGTCCGTTCCGGCAGTTGCTTCTGCTCCATCAGAGAGGCCATCGTCGTCGGAGTCGTCATCGGTGGGATCAGTTTCGGCGGTGTATTCTTCAAGGTCGGAGGATCCATCATTATCAAGGTCTCCGTCGGCCGAAAGCTGGGTGAGGTTGTCGATGGTGGGCCATGAGGTTTCCCAGAAATCAGGCAGTCCGTCGCCATCCGTATCGGCAGCATTGACTCCAATTGGATAGACAGGTGGGCTCCCGGCAGCGGTATCGCCGATCGCAACAATGCCAATGATTCCTGGGCCACTGATACCAATGTCGGTCCAGTCACCTCCGCCCTGCTCGCCAAACACATTATCAAATGGGAAGATTCCAGGGGTGGTCATGGTGAAGGCGGTAGCCTGATTCTGTGGGCAGCAGCTGTGCTGTCCGGTGACCTGTCCATCTGCAGTGTCCATGATGAAGTAGTTGGTGTCATCGGCGCCAAGATGAATGGTATAGTTTCCTGGGACAAAGCCAGTCATGTCGAGGTATCCGTTGTAGCGGACACTGAAATTTTCTCCGCCACCGTCGAGCCAGGGACGATCGAGAAATGAGATCGCGGTGCCACCGACGCCGTGACTCGTTACAGGTTCGATGGCGTCAAAGGAGCGGAGAGGAGCAGGGCTTCCAGAGGTGTGTGCGTTGTAGTTTGCCTCCGGCTCGCCGTTGAGAATGACTCCGCCACCGTAGTGGTTTTCCTGATAGTTCACGCCGGATTGGGTCAGGTCGGGAGCATAGGCGCCAGGGGCTGCCTCGTTGATCGGAATGAAGGATGGCTGAATGGTGGGAAAGCCCGGAGTGCTGTCAGGATCGTTTGGATCAGTGCCTTCCGTAACCTCGAATCCATCGGCAGCGCTGTCGCCATCGGTATCAATCATAAGAGGGTCCGTGCCGGTGTCCGTGGCTCCGGAGAACGTGCCAGTATTGGTCTCAACGCCATCGAGAAGACCATCATTATCACTGTCCTCATTATTGGGATCCGTGCCCGCGGCTTTCTCTTGCCCATCATCGGAGCCGTCGTTGTCAGAATCGGGAGCGGTCGGGTCGGTTTCATCAATGTATTCCTCGGGATCATTGACGCCATCACCATCGAAGTCGCCGCTTCCCAGTTGAGTCAGGTCTCCAGGAAAATAGAGCTCCTCGAATCCGTCTGGAATACCATCGCCGTCGGTATCGGTCTCATCGAAGGTTCCAGCAATGATCACAAGGTTGTCAATGAAGAGGTCCTGATTGGCTCCTCCCACCCGGGCGGAGAATCCAAAATTGAAGTCATCATTACCAGCGAGGCCGGCAGGAAGAAGGAGGTCTACGAAGTCGGCATTGGTATCAAGGCCCGTTGTTGAGAATGACACGGTTCCATTCTCCGCATTGTAGCTCGCGGTCATGCTACCCTGCACTCCTGCTCCGTCGTTCAGGATTGGTCCGTTTGTAAAGGCAAGGTTTCCAGCGTCCTGTCCGTTGATGAGCCCTGAAAGGTTGACTCCCTGCTCGGCGTCAAAGTTCTGCCAGGTGTCTACTTCAAAGGAGAGGTTGGTTTGAACCTGACTTGGAGATCCTCCATTGACTCCATTACCCCAGCCTTCTTCAGCCGCGCCCGTCTCTCCCAGTTGGAAATCGCCGTAGTTGAAGGAAAACCCATCTGCAGGAGGGTTGCCTCCTACGCTGTCGAAGAGTTCGTAGTCCCAGGTGGCAGTCCAGCCTCGTGAGGAATCCCGAAGGGCAGGGATGGTAAAGCTAGAGAACCCCAAGCCCTGATTGTCGATGGTGAGTTGCAGACGTCCACCCTGCACACTAGCAGCTTGCCCAATAAGAACAGTGCCGTCACCGAGCTCTGTCGTGCCGTCTGGGAAGTCATCGAAGTTCTGTTCGTATGTTTCTGCGGTGGCGATAGTGCTTTGCAAAAGGATTAAGGAGGCGGGAAGGAGCGCCATCCTTAAGAGTGTTCTCATCTGAACCTTCATTGTGTGTCGTGAGGTAGGAGTTGGAGAGGTTTGGGGTTTTGATGGTGGGCCCGCGCCGGTAGGGCAGGTCCTATCCCGCAGGGTCTCATGTAACCTCTTTGTGTTCAATCGAATTGTAGATCGGATGCCTGATTTTTACGTAGCTATAGAAATCTCAGGGAGCTTGATGGTTCCGGGGAGAAATCTGATTTCCAATACAAAGAAAAAGGCGGTGGAGCCTCGAGGACTCCACCGCCTGTTGATTCGAAAGAATCGAGCCTTTCAGAGGCTTACTCGATCGGTCCCTTGTAGACCTTGACGAGCAGGAATGGCTGCTCGGCCGTCGTGAACGGAAGAACCAGACCTTCAAGTGTGATGTCGGCGTCAGGAGTCACGAACTCGGATCCTGCAAGCGCAACGTAGTTCACTCCATCGAAGCTTCCCTGGACGTGGTAGGTCTCGCCTGGGGTCAGGTTCTCAAGGGTAAGGTTGCCCGCGCCGTTCTCGTCGAAGGACACATTCACAAGGCGCTCCGCTGGAGCCTCCACACCGGAACCGATGATGTAGACTGGTGGGCTGCCGTTCTCAGTGTCTCCGAGGGCCACGATCCCGGTGATACCAGGTCCGCTGATCGCCACGTCGGTC
>DIHT01000183.1 GCA_002420305.1 Akkermansiaceae bacterium UBA5689
TACTGCCAGTTGGCCTGCCGTCCACATGACGGCTGGCTCCTACAACCTTTCGGCCAGCCAAGGACTTGCAGGGAGTGTGAGGGGTGTGATTTGAGGGGCTGGCAAAGTAGAGGAAAAACGGTTTTTTTGATGTGGTCGCACTCCGGAGGAAATCGAAGGCCTTTGCATGAAGGGTGGGCCCAATCCTTTCGAGGACATAGGATCCATCGAGCTGTTTCCCATTCCCTGTTGCACCCACGATCCGGCGGTTGTGAATCCATCCTGGGCCCCGCTGCTGGTCTGGCCCATTGGGGAGCTTGCCGCCGGGCCCAGAGGTTGGATGACTTCGGGTAATCCCGTAAAAGAAATCAAAGCCATGGTCGGTTGGCCCATCTGCGAGGGGCTTGGTGAGATCCGCATCTGCCCAGCCCTTGGAGGGGGAGCCGTCCTCGCGGCGGTATCCGATCCCGAGGTGCCATTTTCCCACCATCCCGGTTCGATATCCATTACGACGGAGAAAAGAGGCAATTGTCGGGCGAGGTTTTTCGATCAGGGGGTCACACTGGACTCCAAAGAGAACCCAGTATTTGAGCGAACTACGCCAGCAATAGCGCCCGGTGAGTAGCGCGTAGCGGGAGGTGCTGCAGCGGCTGTGCGGGGAGTGGGCGTCCATGAACCTTACGCCCATGTTGGCAATACGCTCCATGTTAGGGGTATGGAGCTGCCGGTCATCCTTATTGCCGGTCCAGTCCTGGTAGACGGAGGTGTCTCCCATTCCCATGTCGTCTGCCAGAAAAACAATGATATTGGGATCGGCGGCACGCCCTGTTCCGCTGGAGAAAAAGAGCAAGAGGCCTGTAGCAAGTACGGGGAACAGGAATAGTGGCATGAGCGGAAAAGGTTGGATGGAGGGAATGGAACTTGCAAGTCGGGAGGTAAGAGCTCGTATGGTGCCAGCACGGCATGCGCACTATTGCAATTGGGGACATACATGGATGCAGCTCATCTCTTTGTGGGGTGATCGACTACGCTGGGATTAATGAGGAGGATACGGTTGTCACCCTAGGGGACTATGTCGACCGAGGCCCAGATACCAAGGGGGTCATCGATACGATTCTGGACCTCCGCGAGCGAACCCGGGTAGTAAGCCTTATGGGCAATCATGAGATCATGATGCTTGAGGCAAGGGACTCAGCCCCTGCTCTGGCCCGCTGGATGGGCGAAGGAGTTGGGGGTAATTCCACCGTTGCGTCCTACGAGGGCGAGAGCCTTCAGTCGATTCCCGGCCAGCATTGGGAATTTATTGAGGGGGGCCTTCCGTTCCATGAATCGGAGTCGCACTTTTTCGTTCATGCCAATGCGGCTTCACACCTCGCGCTGGAGGATCAGGATCCCTTCATGCTTTTCTGGGAGAAGTTCAGAAAGGTGCCTGCTCACCGTAGTGGAAAGATCATGGTGTGTGGTCACACGGCCCAAAAGAGTGGAGTTCCTGCCAATCTTGGCCACGCAATATGCATCGATACTTGGGCTTACGGCGGGCAGTGGCTTACCGCTCTTGATGTTGAGAGCGGTATTTATTGGCAGTGCAATGAGGAGGGAGAGCGAAGAAGTAATAATGTCTCTCTTCACCTCGACGCATGAACGAGGGGCTTATTTGCCTGAGCGACGGTTCACGAATTGCACGGATTGTGGGTCGAAGGCCTCAGGATCGTAATCATCGTCTAGCCACATGAGGTCGCCATTGAGAGCGGCCATGTAGCCGAAAGCGCCTCCGGAATCCTCTGGGGGGCAGGCCCGGGCTCCCTCAATCAGAATGGGAAGGGCCCCTTCTCCCTCATCCGTTTTATCCTCGATACAGATTTCGTGAACCCACTCTTCATTGAAGTCGTAGCGATAGAGCAGACGGATGGGGAAATGCCGCCGGCCGATGAATTGCTTGATCGAAATCGACCCCTCCTCCTGAAAGTTCTCCCCTTTTTCGACCTCCTCGTGGTCTGGGCCGATGACATCGAGGAGGCGCTTTCCCTTGCCGTGACGAAATTCATGCCATTGCTTATCCTCCCAGCCCATGGATTGCTGAATCGCATCATGAAGCTGGCGGAAGGTCGCTTCAGAGGGAATGGAAAAGCGACGCCAGATTTCTGGCTCAATCTGGTAGAGAAAAACTTTTACGAGGTAGCGCATGGAAATGCTCGTGGAATGAGCCTGCGCCCTTAGCAAGGCCAGGCCCTGTCTGCAAGTAGAGCTATGGACTTTTCGCCTTACTGACGCCGAGTCTGACCAGGGCGGGTTCTTTTGTTATATGGAGGCTTGTCGAAGGTGTCTCCATTCAGGCGGGGGTCCTTGTTGCGACGAAGCTCGTCCATGAGAAGAGCCTGCAAGCCTTCGCGAACGGCGTCATAGGCCTTGTTGCCGGCAAGGTTATTGATCTGGTGGGGGTCGCTGGTGAGGTCGTAAAACTCCTCAGGAGGCCGGGGGCCGAATCCCAGTGCCCAGTGCCGTGCGTATTTCGGATTATTTCGGTTCATTACCATCCATGCCTTGGTTGGGCCGGCATCGATGTCACCAAAGGCAAGCCTCGTACTGTTCTCCAGCTGCTGGTATGATGGAGGGTTGGGATCATTTAGTTTGAGCGGGTCGCCCATAGGGGTCCGATCCGGGGTAAAGTTCATGATCAGGAGGTAGTCTTCGGTGCGCAGAGCCCTGGTCGAGTAAGGCAGGCCGCCTCGTGCGGTATTGACGTGGGTCTCTCTGCCAATGAGGGCCCAGCCCCGGAGCCCGCGGTGATCTCCTTTGGCGAGGGCTGGCAGAAGATCCTGTCCATTCATCCCTGTTTCCGGCTTCAGCCCGGCTGCGGCCAGAAAGGTAGGCGCGAGGTCAATCAGGGAGATGGGCTTACTGATGACCTGCCCCGGCTTAATGTGGCCCGGCCAGCGTGCGGCAAAGAGGACCCGGGCTCCAAAGTCATAGCAATTGGTCTTGCCGCGTGGAAACCCGGGAGCTCCATGGTCCCCGGAAATCACCAACAGGGTATTATCCAGTTCTCCGAGGCTCTCCAGCTCGCTGATAATTTCCTGGCAGCTCCGGTCGAAGGCCATGCCTTCCCCAAGATAATCCGCAAGGTCTTCCCTGACCTCGGGGACGTTGGGCAGGAAGGGCGGCATGAGCTTGGCGAGCGCATCAGGATTCAGGCCCCAGAGCCTTTTCCCTGAGCCCTTGGTCCATTTCCGGTGCGGGTTGGTTGGGTGGAAGGAATAGTAAAAAGGCTGCCCGGGCTTTCGCTTCGATAAAAAGGACCGGAAATTTTTGCGGCATTCGTCGTAAAGTTGCTGCTTTGCTTTTTTGATAGAGGCCTTGTCGCCGTCTTCGCCGATGACCCTGCTGACGTTCTGAGAAAACTGATTCACCTTGCCGCCGGCAGATCGGAAGTTGTTCGCTTTCCCACCCATGCGGTCTTCCGCGATATGCATTTTGTGAGACCACCCGATGTGATATCCGGCCTCTTGCAAAAGAAGTCCGAAGCCTCTCACCTCATTCCAGGGGTCCTCTGCGCGATTTCCGTGCCATGGGGAATGGAGCTGAGAATGTGAACCATTACGGAAAAAGTGTCGGCCCGAGATCAGGGCCGCTCTTGAGGGAGAGCAGGAAGGGGCGGAGACGAAAACGTTCCACCCGAGAGCGCCTTCTTCGGCGATCTGGTCGAATACGGGGGTGGAGACGATATCATTTGCTGAGGGTCGTTGCGGATCGCCATATGCGGAGGCATAGCGCCCCAGGTCATCAGCAAACAGGAGAACGATATTGGGCTTGTTGTCTGGCGCCGCATGGGAAGCAAGAGGTGTCCCAATCAGGACAAAGAGAAGAAGGATGCGATTCATCTGCGAAGAAAGGCTAGCGGGACTCAGGCTCGCACAAAGGAAAAGTTCTCGATTTGGTGTATTGCGAGTCATGGGGAGTGTTCATGTCGCGGTGGTGTTGCCATGGGCGCTCCGTACGGCTAAGCCTTGCCCATGGACCGCCTCCTCTCTCTTGCCCTTCTGCTCCTGTGGAGCTCTTCCTTTTGCCAAGGGGCGGATCGGCCTAACATCCTCTGGATCACAAGTGAGGACAACAGCCCTTATCTCGGGTGCTACGGCGACATGCAGGCCCAGACGCCCCATCTTGATCGGTTTTCGAAGCAGGGGGTGAGATATCTCAACGCCTTTTCCTCGGCACCAGTATGCTCGGCGGCGCGCTCAACGCTGATTACGGGAATGAATGCCTCTACGCTTGGCATCCATAATCACCGTAGCAGTGTGCCCGTGCCCGGGGGGGTAGTTTACTACCCGCAAGTCTTTCGGGAGGCCGGCTACTATTGCACCAACAACTCGAAGACGGATTACAATATGTCGATCAAGGGGAAGCGGGCGAGTTGGAAGGACGTCGGTTGGCACGAGAGTAGCGGCAGAGCGCACTACAGGAACCGGAGGAAAGACCAGCCCTTCTTTGCCGTTTTTAACACCACCCTTTCCCACGAGGGTCAGACTACTGACAAGGCCTACCGCGGACGCATGAAGCAAAACCCGCCTCGGCGGGTCGTGCCGCCCGGCGAGGTAATCCTTCCGCCCTACCATCCGGATACCCCGATCATACGGGAAAACTGGTCGCGCTACTTCGATAATCTTTTCCTTATGGATAAGTGGGTGGGCGACAAATTGCGCGAGCTGGAAGAGTTGGGCGAGGCGGACAATACCATTGTGTTTTACTACGCGGATCACGGCGGAGCCCTCCCGCGAGGAAAGCGCAACATCCACGATTCTGGCTCGCGGGTTCCGCTCATCATTCGCTTGCCGGAAAAATGGAAGCACCTTGCACCCGGCAAGCCCGGGGAGACGTCCGACCACCTAGTGGCTTTTGTGGACTTTCCAGCCACCGCGGTGAATCTTTGTGGTCTTGAGATTCCCGGGATATGGGAAGGTCGACCTTTCCTTGGTCCCGGAGCTCAGGAGCGTGAATTTGTCTATCTCTTCCGGGGGCGGATGGACGAGCGTTACGACACCGTACGTGCAATCCGGACCAAGGAGCATCTTTACGTGCATAATTTCTCTCCCCACCGCCCTCTGGGGCAGGCCTATACCTACCCCTTTCGCGTTCTGGCCAGTATGGGCTCCTGGCATGAGGCCTTCAGGGCCGGAAAGTGCAACGAAGTTCAGGCGCGCTACTGGCAACGCAAGGAGGCTGAGGAGCTGTATGTGATCCAGACTGACCCATTTCAGATCCGGAATCTGGCCGACGAAAAGGACTACCGGGATGTGTTCAATGGCCTGCGGACGAAGTTGCGGGATGAGATTCTGAGAACGAGGGACACGGGGTTGATCCCCGAAGGGATGTATGCCCGACTGGCTGGATCTGGAACCATCCATGAATTTGCCCAAGGCGAGGATTATCTGGCCAAGGAGGTTCTCATCGCTGCGAGCAAGGCTGTCCGTGGTGATTTGGGCGTGGGGTTTTCCTTCTCGAGGAGATGCGTGCACCACGATTCTCCCCTGATGCGCTACTGGGGGGCGACTGGAGCACTGATACTCGGCAAGGAGGCGGCTCCGCTGAAGGATGACTTGTTGGAGTTGCTCGATGACCCAGTGCTTGACGTGCGGGTAGTGGCGGCGGAAGCGCTGGGCCATCTCGGGGAGAGCGCGAAGGGCCTCCCGGTCCTCGTGAAGGTGGTCAATGAAGGGAACGTCTATGAGTCGCTTGCGGCTGCTAACGCACTGGAGGCGCTTGGACGAGACGGAGCGGTTCCCATGGCCACGATTAAAGCTGTGATACCGAAAAAAGTACGCGCTGAGGGGGCCCGGGTGGTGGAAGCGATTGAGAAGATCAGGTGACGGCCCTTGAATCTCAGCACGAGGCAGACCCTCCTACTTCTTCCTCCGGCTCAAGTCCTGCAGGCGCAGTCCATTGGTAGTCACCAGTTCGTCGCAGCGCTGGCGCAGTCTGGTCAGGGCCAGAGTATGGGCTTCGGTCTGTGATCGAGCAGGCAGGGCGGCCACATTGACCAGTTGCTGGGGGTCCTCTCGCAGGTTGTGGACAAACTCGAAAGGAGGCTTGTCGGGGCCGTCAACGAGGTAGCGGGCGTAGAGCCAGTTCTTGTCGCGTACTCCCTCCCAGTGCGGGATGGTTCGAGGAACTGCAATAAATTCACAGAGGAAGTCCTGCCGCCAGTCCTTCGGGGTGACGCCCTGGAGGATGGGGAGAAGGCTTCGGCCGGTATGGCTTGCGGGCGCAGGAAGGCCGGCCAGCTCCAGTATGGTGGAACCTAGGTCACTGTTAAGGGCCATTTCCTTCTGAACGACTCCACGGCGGCCCTTTGGAGCGCGAGGGTCGAATACAATGAGCGGGACCCGCAGAGACTCATCATAGTGGGTCCACTTACCCGCAAATCCGCGATCACCAAGGTAAAAGCCATTATCCGCCGAGTAGATAATGACTGTGTTTTCTGCAAGGCCTTGCGCCTTGAGTTGGGCGACGAGGCGCCCCATGACGTGATCGATCCCGCTAAGCATCCGAAAGTAAGCACGCATATTGATCTGGTATTTCTCGGCAGTATCCCAGCGCCAGAAGAAGCGCTCCCGGTTGAGGGAGTTCTTGAGAAAGGCGGGTTGCGACTCATAGATGGAAGCGTCGTTGAGGGTGGGCAGAGGCATCTGCTGGTCGTCGTAGAACCCATCCATTACTCTCGGCCAAGGGAAGTGCCCAAGCCCTGGCCGCTTATCACGATCCTCGGCGTGCGTTGCATTAAATGAGATCTGAAGGCAAAAGGGTTGGTTGTTCCCTTGCTCCTTGAGGAAGTCGACGCCCCAGTCGCCGAGAATCTGAGTGGTATGGCGCAGACTCCCGTCTGCCTGCTTCTTGAAGTAGGGATTGCGTCCCAGCTTGCGGCGGATGTCCCACATGGCGACGGCGCTCTCCTTGCTGATTGCAACGTGCTCCTTTCCGAGATGGGCAGTGCGGTAACCGGAGGCCTTGAGAAGAGCAAAGTAACTTGTCGCGCAGAGATCGGGATTGAGCGGCCCGGGTGAGGAGCGGTAGAGGTGGCGGCGTTCGTAGCAACCAGTGAAGAGGCAGGCTCGGCTTGCCCAGCAGGTAGAGGTTGTAACGAACGCATTTTCAAAGCGCACGCCCTGCGCAGCGAGGCGATCAAGGTGAGGGGTCTTGACCACGGGGTGACCAGCGCACCCAAGGGTATGATTGCGCTGGTCGTCAGCGAACAGGAAAAGGATGTTGGGCTGACCCAGGCAGGAAGCTGGAAGGAGGAGGCAAAGGAGGAGAAAGCTGAGACGCGGCATGGGTGCGGAGCTTGGAGGAAGGCCGATTTGGCGAAAAGGCGAAATCCTTCGAGAGATCTGGCAGAGCGTGGAATGAGAGCGGTCCGAGCCGAAATTGGGGAAAGCCCCGGAGCGAGCTACTGGTTGGCCTTCTTCTTGGGGGCCTTGCGTTTTCGGGGCGCGCCACTCCTCGCAGGATCGGCATTGACTGTCGGAAGCCATCTGGCGAGCTGTTTCTTAACTGGCGCTAGCTCCTTTTTTGCAGCGAGATTAGTCCACTCGTTGGGATCGGTCTGTAGATCGTAAAGCTCTTCGGATCCCTCATAGTAGCGGATGTAGCGATAACGTTCTGTTCGGACAGCGTGATTGTTTTTGCCATGGGTGGTAAGGGCCGGCCTTTGCCACTGGGCGTTCGGATCCATGAGAAGAGGGGCAAGGCTTGCTCCCTCGAGGGCTCCCCTTTTGGGCAAGCCGCAGAGATCGATAAGAGTGGGATAGATGCTGAGAAGCTCAGTAGGCCGGCTGCAACGCGTTCCTTTATTCATGGCAGGAGCGGAGATGATGAAGGGGACTCTGGTAGCGCGTTCCCAGAGCGATTGCTTGGCCCAGCGCTCTTTTTCTCCAAGGAAAAACCCGTGGTCTGAGTAAAGGACAACCACCGTATTTCCGGCGTGCGGACTCCCTTCAATAGCATCCAGCAGCCGCCCGACTTGCTCGTCGGTCGAGCGCACGCAGGCCAGATAGGATCGTACGGCGTTCTTCCAGTGACCACCCTTGACGAACCAATCATGCGTAGGCGCAGCAGGGGCGATGGTCAGCTCATTGACAATCTCCGGCAGATCATCTCGGTCGCCAGCCTTTATGGGAGGAAGATTGACTTCAGCTTTCGGAATCTCCTGGAAGACTCGGGCTGGAGAATAGAAAGGAACGTGGGGCCGGTAGAAGCCGACTGCGAGGAAGAAGGGCTTATTGTGACTGGCGTTAATTTGCTCGATGGCCCAGCTCGCGTCGGCTCGGTCTTGAAAGAAGTCTTCTTTGTAGGTCTGGGGCCCGAAGTCCCAGAGCCCTTTCAGGTCCTTGATGAGCCGGACGTCCCGCTCGAGGCGTTGCCCTGGGCGGGGACCTACGATGTCGAAGTCTCCTGGGGGAAGGCCAGAGCCATGGTAGATCTTGCCTGTTGTGAGGGTGAGGTATCCATTGGCGGCAAAGTGGCGCGCCATCGTCACGTGATTTTTCAGAGCTGGAACAGTCCAAGGCCGGGGAGCGTTCATGTAGACCCCTGAAGTCGAGGGCCGCAATCCATACATGATACTGGTCCGGGAGGGATTGCAGATGGGGGCCTGACAGTGAGCGTTAGTGAAAAGCACTCCGTTCCGGGCGAGGCGATCAATGTGGGGCGTTCGAGTGTCTGGATGTCCTCCCAGACAGCCAACCCAGTCATTGAGGTCGTCTATGGCGATCAGGAGGACATTGGGTTTTCCTTCTGGGCTGGCTCCCTCGCACGGTTGCGCGAAAGGAAACGATAGCAAGGCGCACACGGAGGCGGTAAGGAGTCTATTCATTTGAGTTCAGGTGTTTTCGGCCAGAAGTAGTTGGAGCGTATCAAGAATCACGAATCATGCGGTTTCCTGTGATAGCCGCTACCCAAACACATTCAACCTGTCTTGCTGCTCTGACAGGGAGCAGGAGTCATGGAGCCACCTTCGGCCCCGGCCACCAGGCGGCGAGCCGCGCACTGAGTTCCTTGACTTTATCCGCGTGCTTGGCGGCGAGGTCGGTTTCTTCGGCAGGATCTTTGCTCAGGTTATAGAGCTCAGCAGCCTTGCCGGGGACCGGTCCGCTGTGGTGCAGAAGCAATTTCCAATCCCCTGCCACGACATAGCGGGTCTGCACACTGAGGGTAGGCCGGGCGACATCGAAGATGTCATGAGCATACGCGGCTCCGAAGATGGCGTTGCGCTTAATAAGGGCCTCGCGGTCTCGCAGGTCGATCCCCTTCATCGAGGGGGGCACGGGCAGGCCGCAGGCCTTCAGGATGGTAGGGGGCAGATCGATGGAGCTCACGAGGGTCTCTTCATCGAATTTCTGGGCGATCTGGCCTGGCCAGCGGACCATCACAGGGGTTCGGATGCCTCCCTCATTGGGAGAGCGCTTGGATCGCGGGGCGTAGCGGCCGCTGTTGGCACTTTGAATCCAGCCGTTGTCGGTAACGTAGAGGACGATCGTGTTTTCCCGCAGCCCCTCGTCGTCAAGGTGAGCGAGTAATTCACCGCAGGTCTCATCGAACCACTCGCACATCGCCCA
>DIHT01000027.1 GCA_002420305.1 Akkermansiaceae bacterium UBA5689
GATGAAGAAGGACTTGATGAAGAAATTATTCGTGAACAACTGGATTCCCAAGATCGCGTCGCTGCTGGTGGCGATCGCTCTTTGGTTTCTGATTAGCGGATATCAGGAAGATAATGCAGTCATCGGCGACACGGTGCCGGGGAGTCGTTAGTCTCCTATGGTTCTTGGCCATGTTTGGTTCGCGTTAATCGTTTCCTCTCGCTGAAAAATGTCTTTTCCATTGATAGTTACCGGAACTGATACCGGAGTTGGGAAAACGTATGTCACCTCTGAGCTGGTGCGTTCGCTTCGTGAAGAGGGAATAGATGCGGTGGGCTACAAGCCAGTGTGCTGTGGAGACCGGGAGGACGCAGAGCTTTTGCTGGAGGCTTCTGAAAACGTTGAGCCAATTGAAGCAATAAACCCGGTGTGGTACCAGGCGCCGGTGACGCCGTCGGTTGCGGCAGAGTTGGAGAGTAAGCCGGTTCCCCTGGGGGATATACGCTCTCATGCAGAATCGATGGCAGAGCGCCACGAAATACTTGTTATGGAGGGCGTGGGAGGGTGGGAAGTTCCCATGAGTGGGAGTGAGACCTTTGCCGACATGGCGGAAGGTCTTGGTTGGCCTACACTGTTGGTAGTAGCGAATCGCCTTGGTGCGCTCAACCACACGCTTCTTACCGAGAATGCGATTCGGGATCGCGGATTGCACCTCGCCGGCGTCATCATTAACCATCTTACCGAGGACCATGATATTGCCATGACGACCAACCGGGTTGTCCTCGAAGATCTCATTGCCGGTCCTGTCTCGTGCCTCGAAAATGGTGATGGACTGGCTGGCAGCGCAATTGTGAGGGAGGTTCTACAAGCCTTTCGAAATGGAGGGTTCCGGGATTGAGAGATGGGTTTAGATTGAAGTGCTGGTTTCCGCCTTTGACTTTTCGTTCGTCCTCGGCACCCTTGAGGCAATGAAGGCACCACCTTCCGCCCCCGATTCGACCGGCCATTTTGGGCGGTTTGGGGGCATGTTTGTCCCGGAAACGCTGATGGCTCCCCTGAATGAGCTTTCGGAGGAATATGAACGGGCCCGAGTCGACAGGGAGTTTCAGCGAGAGCTGGATGGTCTGTTAGCTGATTACTGCGGAAGGCCCACGCCTCTCTATCACGCCGAACGCTGGAGTGACTTGATGGGAGGAGCCAAAGTCTACCTGAAGCGCGAGGACCTTCTCCATACCGGGGCTCACAAGATCAACAATGCTATCGGACAGGCTTTGCTGGCACGCCGGCTGGGAAAACGTCGAATCATTGCTGAGACCGGAGCCGGCCAACATGGAGTGGCAACCGCAACAGTCTGTGCTCGTTTTGGCCTCGATTGCACTGTCTACATGGGAAAAGTTGATATGGAGCGACAAGCCCCAAATGTGAGGAGAATGGAGCTACTTGGGGCCAAGGTGGTTCCAGTAACCGCAGGGCAAGCGACCCTGAAGGAAGCGGTCAGCGAGGCGATGCGTGATTGGACTGCATCTGTTGAGAACACTCACTATATCATCGGCTCGGCGTTGGGGTCTCACCCGTTTCCCATGATGGTGAGAGATTTTCATAAGGTGATCGGGGTAGAAGCCCGCGAGCAGGTGTTGAGGCAGGAAGGGCGCCTCCCGAGCCTTCTGGTGGCCTGTGTTGGCGGCGGCTCCAACGCAATCGGTCTCTTTCATCCATTCCTTGACGATGAAAATGTGCGAATGGTGGGAGTGGAAGCCGGAGGAGATGGCATTATGCCCAAAAGGCATGCCGCCCGTTTTCAAGGAGGCAAACTTGGTGTGCTGCAGGGGACCAAGACCTGGTTGCTAGCGGATGAGGATGGGCAGATTGATCTTACCCACTCTGTAAGTGCCGGTCTGGATTATGCGGCAGTGGGGCCTGAACATGCCTTTCTTCAAGAGCTAGGAAGGGTGGAGTATACCTACGCGACCGATTCCGCGGCCCTCACGGCTTTTCAGCAGCTCTCGCAGATAGAAGGAATCATTCCAGCGCTGGAAAGCGCGCACGCGGTGGCTTACGCGGCAGAAGTCGCTCCAAAATTGCCTCCCGGAGACATCATTGTTGTGAACCTCTCTGGAAGAGGGGATAAGGACATGGATCAGGCGTGCCGTCTTCTGGGAGAGTAGGTGAAGGCGTCCCTCACTGGTTTTTCCACCAGTTTGAATCCTTTTCCCAGGCTTCCTGTGGTGGGGGATCAGACAGATCTCCGGCGGCTTCATGGGGCTGGTCGATAGCCTCCTGATCCTCATCTTCCAGTAATTCGCTCTCGATGTCACTGGGAGACGCCCCGCTGCGCGCCATCGCGAAAAGAATCGTTGCTATCATTCCCAGAGCGAAGCTGACCAGCGCGGTCATGGAGATAGCGAGCATATCCCCCGGGGCGAGGGCGACGATTTCCATACATTTCATCTATGAGGGACTATATGCGCAGTGATTTCAAAGGAGCAACCGCGATATTTTGAAGCTGAAGAAAATGAGGGGAGGTGCAGGATTTGTGCAGGAATTATGGGGCTTTGGGGTTTACGTTGTGGCATGTGGCCGTTTTGTGCTGCGGTGAGACAGGAAAGTCCTCTGGTGCATTGACAAATGGAGGACTCCAGCTAGTCTCCGCGTCCCGCCAGCGTTAGCTGCCCCAGAAAACGCCTTAAAATCATGAGCAAGCGCACATACCAGCCCTCCAAACGTGTCAGGAAGCGTCAGCACGGTTTTCGGGCTCGGATGGCGACCAAGGCAGGTCGTGGCATTCTCAAGCGTCGCCGTCAGAAAGGCCGGAAGCGTCTCCTCCCCAAGGGCGCAGAGATTCCTTACAAGCGGCATACCGTGCAGCACGGCAAGTAGCGAGGGCTGGCTTGAGCCGTCCGTAGGGGAAACTCCCTTGGATTATGCGTGTTCCGCGCCGACTCAGTATGACGCGGAGAGAGGAATTCGCCGCTGTCAGAAAGCATGGACGATCAATGGCCACGCGCAATTTCGTGATGGCAACTCTTCCCAATCCTTCATTGGAGCATTTAAAATTCGGGTTTATTACCTCGAGAAAATCGGCCCGCAAGGCTGTGACCAGGAACCTGATCAGGCGCCGCCTCAGGGCAATTCTCGTTAAGCATGGAGAGAAAATCGATCAGAGTCGCTATCTGGTGATCGTTGCAAGGCGCAAAGCATCAGAAGCAAGTTTCAGCGAGCTGGAGGCCGACTGGCTGCGGCTGGGCCAGCGATTGGGCGTTTTTGGGAAAGATGCGCCCGAGACCAATCTTCATCCATCATAGAAAGAAGGGGTTATGAAGTGGGCTATCCACACTCTGATCAGAAGCTACCAGAAGCTCCTGCGCCCATTTTTGAGAGCGATATCGGGAGGGGGGAATTGCCGGTATCACCCAAGTTGTTCAAATTACTTTCTGGAGGCTACCGAGGTGCACGGGTGGTTAAAAGGGAGTTGGCTGGGGATTCGTCGGATTTTACGCTGTCATCCGTGGGGGGGCTGCGGTTATGACCCCGTTCCTCCGATGACGGAGAACGTGACTGAGGAGAAAAGGGATCGATCCTCAATTACTGACCAGACTTCTGAGATCGACTCAAAATCCCATTAAAAGTAACAAAGGAGTTTCATTGTGGATCGTAAGGCTTGGATCGTTATCGCGCTGTGCTGCCTCGGGCTGTACCTCAATCTGAATTTTAGCCGTAAGAACGCGGAGGCGGTGAAGGAGCAGGAGCGTGAGGCTCTGGTTGAGAAGGAGGCTGCCCAGCGGAAAGAGGGAGGCTCGTCTGCAGCTACAGCTCCCGCCACAGGTGAGGGGGATACTGCTGGCTCGGAGAGGTCTGAAGAGGAACCAAAGGTGCCGGAGACCGATCCAGTTTTGGAAGAAAAGACCTTCAAGCTTTCCAGCGGGGATGCCGTATTCACCTTCACGAATTTCGGTGGAGGGATCAAACGGGCCGAAATGAGTGGTCAGTTCGCGGTGCAGGATAAGGAGAATCTCGTTAGTCTGAATGAAAGTGAATCTGAGCCC
>DIHT01000102.1 GCA_002420305.1 Akkermansiaceae bacterium UBA5689
TCTCTGGTCCCTCTCTGGTCCCAACAAGAGAGCTATGGTCCCATTCTGGTCCCATCTTGGAACGGAAGACTCTAAAAAAATAGGGATCAAAAATCCTACAGAGCTTTAGGAAACCCTTGTTCTATCCATTGAACTACCGGGGCGGGGCCGGAAGGGTGCCTTCTCATCCGGGGCATGACAAGCCGAGAGTCCGAGGGCCGTGAAGGCCCATGCCGGACAGGATAAATTGAAGCGCACTACGAAAACCGCTGGTTCCGACCTTACCCAAAATCGGTATGGCAATTCCTCCGATCGAGCTGATAGTAATGTCCCATGAAGACTCAGCTTGCCGCCTCTTCCACCCTCTCCCTGCTATCAATCTTGCTTCCTCTCCATGCGGCACAGACCACCTTGGTCAGCGACAGCCCAGCCTCGAATGCCTCAGCACTTGTCCCTACTGCAGGAAATGGAGGAAATGGCCTGTCGACAGCCGAATGGACAAACGTGGCTTCCCCTCCCAATGCCGCCAGCTGGATCTCGGGTACAACCGGGGTGGGATACGAGACCAGTCCGAGCTCAGGAACCAGCTACTCGGCTCTCCTTGGTCTCGATCTGCGAGCACAGATGCAGAACCGCTCCGCGACCGCGTACATCCGCGTGCCCTTCACCGTGGACGCCCCAACCCTCGCTTCCACCCAGGGACTCTTCCTGGACATGAAATACGACGACGGGTTCATCGCCTACCTCAACGGGGTTCGGGTTACCGCGGCCAATGCCCCTGCTCAGCCCGGCCCATCCTCCGCCGCCAGCTCCAACAATTCCGATTCCCGGGCCCTCCAGTTTGAGCAATTCGACCTGAGTTCCTTCCTCCCCTTGCTGAACCCTGGCGCCAACATGCTCGCCATCCACGGATTGAATGACGGAGCCAGCAGCAGCGACTTCCTCATCGTTCCCCGGTTGATTGCCAGCGATGCCACTCCCCCGGTCTGGCCCGACCTTCAACTGGGAGCCGCCGTCACCAGCGCAAACAGCCCGGTCGATCTCATCAACGCCGGGGATGGCAGCGGACGACTCTTCATCGTGGAGCGTGGAGGACGCATTCGCATCTGGGATGGCCGGGTGCAGCGCACCTTCCTCGATATCGGCTCCCGCGTGAACACCAACGACAGCGGAGGGGATGAACGCGGGCTGCTCGGCCTCGCCTTTCCACCTGATTACTCCACCAAGGGTCACTTCTACGTCAACTACATCAGTAGCACCACGACCCCACGGGGAGCCACCGTAATCTCCCGCTTCTCGGTCAACCGCGCCAATCCCAACGATGCTCTTGAAACCAGCGAGGAAGTGCTCCTTGTCATCTCTCAGCCCGAACCCAATCACAATGGTGGCCAGATTCACTTCGGCCCGGATGGCTACCTCTATATCGGCATGGGTGACGGAGGGGGTGCCGGGGATGTCCACGGTTCAATCGGAAACGGACAGGCCACCAACACCTTCCTCGGAAAGATGCTGCGTATCGACGTAGAGGGGACTCCCGATCCCGGAAGCAATTACGCCATTCCCTCCGACAATCCATTCCTCCTCGATCCGGAAGTCCCCGATGAAATCTGGTCCTTCGGGCTGCGCAATCCGTGGCGCTGGTCGTTCGATCGGAAGACGGGCGACATGTATCTTGCCGATGTCGGCCAGTATGAATGGGAGGAGGTCAACTTCATCCCCGCTTCCAGCACGGGCGGCGAGAACTTCCAGTGGCGGCGGATCGAAGGATTCAACACCTTCAACGCCGGCACCCAGATTACAAAAGGAACATCGACCGATCCGGTTTTCGAATATGATCACAACGCCGGCAGCTCCATCACGGGAGGATACGTGTACCGGGGCCAAGAGCACCCTCGGATGGAGGGCATTTATTTCTTTGGAGATTACAATTCCGGAAGGGTTTGGGGCCTCCAGCAGGATCCCTCAGGCAACTGGATCGATCGCCAGCTCCTCGAGACGTCCCTGCGGATCTCCTCCTTTGGTGAGGATGAGGCAGGAAATCTCTACGTCGCGTCCCTCTTTACAGGCGCCATCCATCGCCTCAGCGACACTCGTGGAGAAAACTACTTACAGATCACAAGCGCCTCTTTCACTCCGGCAGGCGAGGCGCGAATCGGCTTTGGCGCGGAGATCGGAAAGCAGTATCAACTCCAGTCCTCGACCGACCTGCAGTCATGGAATGATATCGGGAGCGCAAGCCGAGCCACTGATTTTGACGCCGAGCTCACGGGCACTCTCCCAGGCCTAGCACCAGCTGAGGCTTATTTCCGGGTCGTGGAGCTGGCCAATTGATCTCCAGCGCATCCCTGATTAACGGCCGTCGAGAGCACTACGCCGGCCTCTTGACACCTACCATTGAGGACGTGAGGCCACATCATCAGTACTAGTAGTGATTTTGCACTACAAACGGTAATTGGAGTTTGAGAAGATCCGCATTTGCGTGCAGCCTGATCACAACTCTGGACCGTCTAGGACACACTTCCCCTGTTATGAACACCAAGTCTATCGCACTAGTCACCGCATTTGGCCTTCTGCTCGCCGCATCATCAGCCCTTGCTAGTCCGAGGGTCTGGAAAGACGCTTCCTCCGGGAGAACCCTGACAGGAGAATTCGTGGAGCTCACCAAGGATGCAGTGAAGGTTCGACGAGCCAATGGCGACGTAGTCAGCCTTCCCCTTTCGCGTCTCACTGAGGAAGACATCGCATTCGCCAAGGGCGCTTCCGACAAAGGTGGAGCTCTCGCAAATGACTGGCCGAGCTGGCGAGGCACCGGGCGGGATGGACATTCTCCAGACACGACCTCGATGGCCAAATGGCCTGAGGGAGGCCCTGAGCTCGTGTGGGCCTTCGAAGATTGCGGCAAGGGCTACAGTTGCCCCGCAGTGGTTGGCAACCGCCTCTATTTCACCGGCAGCCGAAAAGGAAAGGCCGAGGTGATCTGTATTGACGCCGGAACTGGCGAGGAGGTCTGGGCCAGCACCATCGGCACCGATCCCGAGGAAGGATATAATACAAGATGGGGCGCAGGAACGCGCGGAGCAGCCACCGTTGATGACGGCATGGTATACGCCATGAATGCCAATGGAGATGTCAGCTGCATGACTGCCGAGAAGGGTGAAAAAAAATGGAGTGTCAGTCTCGTAGATGACTTCGGAGGGAAAATCCCAGGCTGGGGCTACTCGGAATCTCCTCTGATTGATGGCGACAAGCTCATCGTCACCCCCGGAGGCGAAAAAGGAGCTATCATCGCTCTCGAGAAGAAGACGGGTAAGACAATTTGGCAAAGCAGCGACCTGACAGATCCTGCCCAGTATTCTTCCGTGATAGTTGCAGAAGTGAATGGAAAAAGGCAATACATCCAGCTCTTCATGAAAAAACTGGCCGGAGTGTCAGCTGATACCGGAGACCTGCTCTGGAGTACAAAATGGCCAGGGCGGACTGCTGTTATCCCCACCCCCATCTATTCGGAGGGCCATGTCTACATCAGTTCCGGCTATGGAGTGGGCAGCAAACTTGTCGATATCAGCGGCAAGGAAGCGAAGGACGTGTGGTCTAACAAGGTCATGAAGAACCATCATGGCGGAGTGATCAAGGTAGGAGAGCATGTCTACGGATTTTCAGACGGCCCCGGACTGGTCTGTCAAAACTTCAAGACTGGAGAGCAGGTTTGGAGCGAGCGGGGCGAAGGCAAGAGCAAGGGCGCAGTACACTATGTGGACGGCATGCTGGTATGCATCGACGAATCAGAAGGTTCATGCTTCCTCGCTAAGGCCTCCCCTGATGGCTTCGAAGAGCTTGGTCGGTTTCCCATGCCCCGTAAGACCAAGTTAAGAGAAGGCACCAGCGGAAAGATCTGGACGCACCCCGTGGTCGTGAACGGGAAGCTTTATCTCCGAGACCAGGACCTTGTCTTCTGTTTTGATGTGAAAGGCTAATCCCTCCCGAGCAGCAGCAGTGGGAGCGCCTCCTTCCAAAGAGACCCGAATCCCTCAGAACGGGAGCAATATACCGCAGCAGCTTAACCAAGCAGTGCAAGCCTCCGCGGGAAAAAACCGGGAGGCTTGTCTTTGTGCCTCGGGTCAGACTATTCTCCCCTACTTAACGAGGTCTCCGTGCCAAAGCTTTCCCCGAATCCACCATCCTGGCTGCGCACCATTCTGATCGCTCTCACCATGGGCTTTGGTGCAGTACTGATTCTGTTTCCCGCTTGGATTCCTGACGAGAAGAGTGTGCCAATGGAAGACAGCGTAGTCGAAACGCTGCAATCCGCACTGCTCGCCTTCTCTGCAGCACTCCTGTTCGCCACCGCTCCTCACGCTGGACCTTTCCGGGCGGTCTACCGCTCATTGGGATTTCTGACGGTCGCATTCCTGATCGCAGAAATCGGAGGAGCTATTGATGACAATATCCACCCTCTCAAACACGAGTACCTTCTGATCCCGATACTTGTCTGGACTGGCCTGACATTGTTCCGCAGGAGAAGGGAAACCCTGCACTTTATCGGATTCGCCTCCCGCCACCCTGCCTCTGGATTTATTCTCGCGGCCCTGATCCTGAACTACGCCTTCTCGCGGGTTTTCGGGTCTCAAGCATTCTGGCAGGCGTCCCTGAGAGAGGACTACAACCCGGACATTCCCCCAACTTGCAGAGGATACCTCGAGTTGCTCGCTTGTTATTTCATCCTGCTTGGCACGATCGGTTACTGCCTCCCTCTCATTCGGCGCCGGTATCGCATGTTCACTGAGCCATGATGGCGAAGAAGAAGCCGAAACCTCTCAAAAGAGTTCAGTGGAGGGTCGAATTCGTTGCCGTTCTCGTCGTCGAACGCCTGGTCAGCCTGTTCTCGATGGAATCTCTCTGGCGGATCGGAGCCAATCTTTCGTGTTTGGCTTATCTCTTTCCCTCTCGCTGGCCTATCGTCCGCAACAACCTACGGACCGTCCTGGGACCCGGGGCGAGTGAAGGTGAAATCGCTTCGCTCTCGCGTGAAGTCTTCCGTCATACCACCGCCAATTTCCTGACTGCTCTCAAGGGCGGCCAGCTATCCTCCCCCCTCGTCCAAGCTGCGATCATTCCCACGGATTTCGATATTCTTGAGCGTGCCATCGAGAAAGGAAAGGGAGTGATCCTCGTTTGTCCACATATGGGAAATTTTGAACTTCTCACTCAAGGACTGGGCGCATCTCACCCGGACCTGAATGTCGCTGCGATCTACCGCCCTCTCAATAACATTCACCTCGATCCTCTGATTCAAAAGAGAAGATCCAATCACCGAATGAGAATGTTCTCCAAGTTCACATCCTATCAGGTGCCTATCAAATTCGTTCGCGATAGGGGAATTCTCGGGATTATCGCCGACCAGAGGGCCGGGCGCTCGGGCACCATTGTCCCATTCTTCGGCCGCCTCATGTCCATGTCGCCCTTGCCAGCCTTCATCCATAAGCACACTGGCGCTCCCGTGGTCGGCATCTCCATGAAAACCGTATCACCTGGCAAGTGGGAGGTCAGGTTCCACGAACCTGACCTCAGAGATGGGGAGAAGTTGTCTACTGCACACATCGCCGCCCTCCTCGAAAGAGCGACCCGCCAGTCCCTCGTAGATGTCTTCTGGATGCACGATCTCTGGCGCCTGGACAAGAAGCGTCCTCTTGAACTTTCCGGAAAAAAGGGGCCTCTCCGTCTCAAGCAGCAACCGAAAACCAGCCTTCGACCTTTCCCCATCCTGGTCAGGATTCCAGACAATCTACCTGATTTTCGGCAGACGGTTCCCGCTCTCAAGGCAATGAGCACCTCACGGCCGGACTTTGAGCTTCATCTCCTTGGGCGAGAACAGGTACGCCAGGAGGCGTGGGCCTCAGGGTTACCTCATGCATTTCACAGCGTTGAGGACCACGTTCTTCCACCTAATCTGCCGTTGGCTCTCATCCTGACCGATGATGAGCGGGCAGCTCGCGAGCTTGGGCATCTCTACGAAGGACCTATATACAGCCTTCCTGGCACCATGCAGTCAGGAGACAACTGGCGACCGGTGACCCTTATCTCAGAGCTCCTTCCTGAAGATCGCTGGCTGGAAGTGGCCCGAAAGCTTGGAATGCATGACCCCCCCCTCCGCGAGACTTACCTTTAGAATTGCGTCTGCAGCTCATCAGAGCCCATGACCGAAGCCTTCTCTGGAATCCTATTCCACCATCTGTCTTCGTCTCAGTTCTTGGTAGAGCTTACAGCTTTTCTCAAGGTCTTCATTAGTCCCATCTCCAATAATTTGACCACTTTCGAAAACAAGAATCCGGTCAACAACACTCAAGGTGCTGAAGCGATGAGCAATGATAAAAACTGTTCGATTCTGTGCCAGTTCAACCACGGCCTGCTGGATGAGCGCTTCATTCTCAGAATCAAGCGCTGAGGCAGCCTCATCAAGCACAAGAATCGGAGCCTTCCGCAGAAAGGCTCGGGCAAGGGCTAATCTCTGCCGCTGCCCACCGGAAAGACGTGTTCCTTTCTCACCGATGACTGTCTCATAACCATTTTCCATGGCGGTGATGAAATCGTGAGCACGGGCTTGACCCGCCGCCTTGTAGATCTCCTCGTCCGTGGCATCAGGGCGCCCCACCAGAATATTATCCCTTACAGAGGCATTGAAGAGCAATGGCTCCTGTGGAACGAAGGAAATAGCATCGCGAAGTTCCTCCTGTCGCAGGGTCCGAAGGTCATGACCATCAATAGAGACTACTCCCTCAGTTGGATCGTAAAAACGAAGGAGGAGGTTGATGAAGGAGGTCTTTCCTGCCCCGCTTGGCCCTACAATCCCCATGACTTCTCCCGGTCTGGCTTTGACTGTCACCTTCTTCAGGACCAGATCCTCTGCATAGGCGAAGGACACCTCGTCAAACCCGATTTCGCCATTTACCTTGCCCAATTCAACCGGAACTTTCGGATCAAGAACCTCTGGTTCCATCTTCGAAATTTCCTCCAGTCGATCAAGGGACGCCTCCATACTTTTCAAATGCGTCGTGATCTTCCCCAGCTTCTTTACTGGCTCATAGCAGAAATACAGAGCACCAAGGAGAGGCACCATTTGCTGTATACCCACTGAATTCCGCCCGGCGTACACAATCACGATCGCAACGCTGATCGTGGCAACGAACTCTACCAAGGGAGCCACGGAGCGCTCGTATTTGAGCACCTTGAGCTGCCACTTCATCAACTCCCGGACTCTCCTTCTCATTCCCCTTACCTGGCCCTCCTGAAGGTTGAATGCGCGTATCTCTCTTGGCGCTTGAATACTATCTGTCACATAGGCGGAAACATCACCCACCTGGGCTTGGAGCTTTTTCGCGCGCACCTTTAACTTTCCAGCCAACCACCTGATCGGAAAGACACAGGCTGGCGCGCTGACAAGGAATGCGAGAATGAAGACGAACTGACTATTCTGGAGAGAGAGATAGACAATAACTCCGGCAGCCCCAATGAGGGTAAAGGGTTGCTTGATGATATCATTCGTCACCGTAACAATGCCCGCCCTTAGCACCTCGGTATCGGTGATAAGTCTACTGACGGTGTCCCCACTTCGTCGCTGCTCGAAAAAAGAGAGGGACAGTTTCTGGAGGTGCGCAAAGGTATCCGTCCGCAGCCCCTCGAGAACTCGTTGGCCGCAGTAGGCCATCCCATACATATTCGCAAATTCCGAAGCGCACCGGAGTCCCATACCCCCCACCATGATTACCCCAATGAGGACCAGATCTCCATATGGCACCGGGTCAGGACCCTCTACCCACATCCTCGGAAGCACCTCCTTCAGAATCAGAGGAATCCCCGCGCCGCTTGCTACTCCATAGATTAGACCTGCAATCAGCGCACCGATGAACTGCCAGCGCACCGGTCGCAGATAGCGTGTATAGGGCCGAAGGCGCTTAAGCACGTCGCTGAAGAGTTAGAGGCAGAGAAAGAAATGCGCAAGCTTTTGGAGAGGCCTCATGCGTCAACGCAGCTCATATCCAAGCACACTAAGTCCGTAAATTACAGCTGTTTCCACTCTCAGGACACGGGAACCAAAACTTACTGGACGAAGGCCACTTCCTATCGCTCGGTCAGTCTCTGAGGGGGAAAAGTCTCCCTCCGGGCCAATAAACAGTTCAACCGACCCGGGCTTGGCAGGCAATTCTCCCATCTCGCACCTCAACGGTTGCGCTCTCTCATCCAAGGAGGCAAGAAGCCGAACTCCCTCATCACGGGGTTCCAGAACATCCTCGAAGGCTGCCACGGAGCACACTTCGGGAACAATATTCTGCCCGCACTGCTTGCACGCCTCCATGGTCACCCTCCTCCACTTTTCCTGCTTTCCCTTTAGAACTTCCTCCGACCAATGAACCGCCACGTTTTCTGTGAGCAGAGGCTGTATCCGGTCTACACCAAGTTCGACGGCCTTCTGAATAACGAGCTCCATGGTCTTCCCCTTGGTCACTGCAATTGCCATCAACAAGGAGGGCTTCTTCCCTTGCACCTTTCCCTCTTCCTCCACCAGCA
>DIHT01000005.1 GCA_002420305.1 Akkermansiaceae bacterium UBA5689
GACCCGCCTCATTCCTAGGATCCTTCAGATGGGAATAATTTTCGAGGGCAAGGTGGAGCCTGGGTTCCCACCAGAAAATACCGTTCGGTATCAATGAGATCGTGGGATTTCACGACTCTGGGGTCCACGATGTTGAGCCTCACTACCGATGCGGGTGTGCCTTTGCTCTCGAGTATGGGACTCCATCTCGATGTGGCAGGGGCGGAGTCGAACTGTGCGATTGCACTCGCGCATCTCGGTAAACGTGTTTCGTGGCATTCAAAAGTTGCGACAGGGACTCTCGGGGAACGGGTCGTTTCCGGTATCCGAACTCACGGAGTCGATGTTTCCTCTGTGATCCGGAGTGATGAAGGTCGAACGGAGCAAATGTGGGTAGAGTCCGCGGAAGGAGATGATTTGACGACGGTCACCTATGACCGGGAAGGAGCCTCCGTTGAGGGATTGAGGATTGATGAAATTGATCTGCATTCTCTTCATGACAGCCAATATTTTCACGCTACCGGAATCACACCAGCCCTGTCGGAGGATAGCAGTAATGCGGTCCTTGATGCCGTGCAGCTGGCGTGCAGAGCCGGCGTCAAGGTGTCGTTCGATATCAATTACCGCTCGAAGCTCTGGCAGCCATCCCGTGCGCACGAGGTCCTCTCGACGATCATCCCCGGAATTCATATTCTTTTTATCAAGGAGGCTGATCTTGAATTGCTCTGGGGACGAAGGGGCGATGCGGAGACGGAACTATGTAGGTTAAAGGAGGAATTTGATGTCGAAAATATTGTTCTTACACAGAGCAGGAAAGGAGCGAGTGCCCTGCTAGGAGATCAATTTGACAGCCACCCGGCCTTTCCGGGTAAGGCGATCAGTCCGATTGGAGCTGGTGACGCACTAGCGGCAGGAGTGCTCTATTCCCTCATGGAGGGAGAGAAGGAGCTTGCTCTCAAAAGGGGGTGCGCCATGGCTTCTCTGGCGAGGGAGTCGAGAGGCGACTATGTGGTTGGAGGAAGGGATGCGCTGGACGCCCGGATACGGGGAGAGGAGAGTTGAAGCGTGCTCCAGTAGGGCCAGATTTTTCCAGAACATGGGCGGCGCGACTCAACGACTTGACCCCGGCTCGTGAAAATCGTCGGATGGCATGATGAAAACCATATTCTCGCGGCGTCGCTTTCTTCAGAGTTCTTCTCTTGTCGCAGGCTCCGGTCTTCTGCCAGCTGGACTGGCGTCCGGGCGAAAGGTGTCACCGAATGACAAACTCAATATCGGAGTGATTGGAGCCGGGGGAAAGGGAACGGCTGACAGCGAGGGAGTCATGAGCGAGAATATTGTCGCTCTGTGTGACGTCGATGAAAGGACTCTGCGGGCAAGAAAGGCACGCTTTCCCAAAGCTAAACTCTTCAAGGATTACCGGGTCATGCTTGAGCAGGTTGGCGATCAGCTCGATGCGGTGACGGTGAGCACTCCAGACCATCACCACTTTCCGGCCAGCATGTTAGCGATGGACCTGGGACTCCATGTCTACGTGCAGAAACCTCTTGCCCATACGGTATGGCAGGCTCGCCAAATGTTGAAGCGTTCCCGCGATAAGAAGGTTGTTACTCAGATGGGAAATCAGGGCCACTCTTACAGCAGTACTCGGAAGCTGGTGGAGGTGGTAAGGGCCGGAATCATTGGAGAGGTAAGAGAGGTGCATGTGTGGACAGATCGCCCAATCTGGCCACAGGGGATAAGTCGGCCCGAAGGGTCAAATCCGGTCCCGGATTATCTCGACTGGGATCTATGGCTGGGCCCTGCTCCGAAACGCCCCTACCATGACGGTTACCATCCCTTCAAATGGCGCGGCTTCTGGGATTTCGGGACCGGAGCCCTCGGTGATATGGGATGTCATAACATGGATGCGGCCTTTTGGGCTTTGGGGCTTGGTGCGCCCACCAGTGTCGAGGCGGATGTCTCTGGGGTCAGTGAGGATACCGCTCCGAAATGGAGCGTAATCCGCTATGAATTTCCCGCCCGAGGGGATCTTCCGCCCGTTAGCCTCACATGGTATGACGGAGGGAAGCAACCCAGTGCGGATATTATTGGGGAAAAGAGCCTGCCCAAAAATGGAAGCCTTATCGTCGGTTCGAAGGCCACTATTGCCTTCAGGGAGTGGAACCCCAACGGCTTTCGGGTTCTCTCCGAGGGGCAGGAAGTCCAGTATGCTGACCCTGACCCGGTCTTTCCCAGGGTTGGAGATAACCCGTACAAGGAATGGATTGAGGCCTGTAAAGGAGGCTCTCCCTGCCTCTCGAACTTCGAATACTCTGTGCCGCTGACGGAGATGGTTCTGCTCGGAAATGTTGCGCTGCGGGCAGGTGAGAAAGTCGAGTGGGACGCCAATGCGCTGAGGGCCAGGGGGAACCCACTTGCGGATAAGTTGATCCGCACCGCCCCTCGAAAAGGATGGGGGGTCTGAAATTCTCCAGATTCCCGCCCTTTCGGGCTAATTTCAGGGTTTAATTTCTGAAGTTGAGATTAAGGCAGGTCATCTTGCTGCTGCCTTGAGGTGTGGCAGATCTTTCTGTAGGGTCTCGGCCGTATCCTACCCACTAACCCATGGCTGGTACTGATACAGACGATGACCTACCCGACATACCCATGTCGGACACCCTCAAACAGTCCTCCGCTGATCGGTTGGGCGATGTGGGTGAGGAGCTGGATGGGAACAAAGATGAAGCAGCGCGTAGTGACGGGACCCGGCGAAGAGAGTTTTTCAGTATAGCGCTCGGCAGCGCGATTGTAGCGGCGCCAACCGTAGTCGGTCTGCGGGTGGTCCTCAGCCCATTGTTCAGTAGTGCATCCGGAGGAATTCTAGCGCGCCTGACGACCCTCGATAGTCTTGCAGTTGGCGGGCCGCCACAGGCCTTCAAGGTCATTGCCGACAAGTCCGACGCGTGGACGACCTACAAGGACCTTCCTTTGGGTCTTGTGTATGCACAGAGAGTTGCGGAGCGGGATGTCGTAGTGTTCAGCGCCAGTTGCCCCCACGCGGGGTGTGCGGTGGAGTATCGTAACGAGGGTGATCGCGGGGAGCACTATTTTTGTCCGTGCCACGAGAGCAGTTTCAAGACGGATGGTAGTCTGGCTCCGGATAATACTCAGGCAAAGCGGGGGCTCGATACCCTGGAGGTTATCGAGGAAAAGCTCGAGCAAGGTGAAGTATGGATTCGCTTCCAGAAATTCAAGGCAGGCATTTCAGAAAAAAAAGCGGTCTGATGATCGGCGTAACACCCTCCCTCCTGAGACCATGAAGCCTCTTCTGAATTGGATCGACAACCGAACGGGAATCAGGCGGTTTACGCAAGAGACACTCTTTGAGAATATTCCGGGAGGTGCGAGGTGGCGCTATGTCTGGGGAAGCACCCTGACCTTTGCGATTATGGTCCAGTTCATCACAGGGATCATGCTCTGGATGTTCTACAGTCCGAGCGCGAATTCGGCGTGGGAAAGTGTTCATCACCTCCAAGAGCATGTGAAAGGTGGCGTCTGGTTGCGGGGTATCCACCACTGGACCTCGCAATTCATGATTATCCTGTTGGTCCTGCATCTCGTCCAAGTGGTAGTGGATGGAGCATACAAAGCGCCTCGTGAGTTCAATTTCTGGTTCGGCCTTGCCTTGCTTGGGGTAACGATGGGGCTGGGGCTCACCGGCTATCTCCTGCCTTGGGACCAGAAAGGATATTGGGCCACGGAAGTGGCTACCAATATCGTCGGGAATACGCCGGTTGTCGGGGATTATCTCAAACAGATCCTCATTGGAGGCAATGAGGCCGGGCATCATACTCTTACCCGATTTTTTGCACTACATGCCGGAGTCCTGCCGGCTCTCCTGATCGGCCTTATCGTGCTTCATATCTACCTGTTTCGGAAACACGGGATCACTCCGGCACCTCCCAAGACCGCCTCCTCTGCCCGTCATTTCTGGTGGGTGGCTCTTTTCGTTATGGCCTTCGCAATGGTGCTAATTGGGTTCAACTGGGAGAAGTTTCCCGCGGCATCGCGGCCACTCGTCGGTATTGCTCCCGCAATCCTCACAGGTCTCTGCCTGATGCGGGTTGTCTACCTGTATGTCCGCAAGAAACGGTTGGAAGAGGAGGATCACCGACCACGTCCGGGAGACGTCTATTTCTGGCCGGATCAGGTCCTGCGGGATGCGATAGTGTGTGCCGTGGTGCTGGGAGGAATTCTCTTTTTTGTCGGGCAGGTAGGAACGGAGCTCAGTGCACCGGCAGATCCGTCGGAGAACTATTCAGCAGCTCGTCCAGATTGGTATTTCATGTCTCTCTTCGCCCTGTTGAAAGACTTTGATCTGATTACCGGTGCCTTTGTCATCCCCGGCATTGTGGCCATAATTGTATTTCTGATGCCTTTTATCGGGCGAAAGCGAATCGGCCATATGTTCAACCTTGTCTTTCTGGTTATCGTTCTTGGGGGCTTTGTCCATTACACGCTGGTGGCCTATACTCACGACTGGACGAGTGAGGAACATCAGGCAGCGGTGGCGGCAGCACACCGGGATGCTGCCAGGATAAAGGTCCTGGCAGCTGGGCCAGAAGGAATTCCTCCAGAAGGCGCGATTACCCTTTTGCGGAATGATGCACTGACGCAAGGCCCTCGCCTCTTCTCTCAGAACTGTGCCTCATGTCATTCCTTTGATGGTCACGATGGGATGGGCAAACCTCGAAAGGATCCTCAAAGCGCTTCTGACCTGCAGGGGTTTGCTTCACGGAAGTGGTCTGCGGGAATCTTGCATGCAGAGTCCTTTGCTCACCCGGATTATTTCGGAGGAACCAAACTCATTGAGAAGAGCAGGATGCTGAAGTATCTCAAGAGTGATATCTTTCTGGATCTTCCATCTGAGGAAGTTCATTCGATGGCAGTCGCTCTTTCGGCAGAGGCCGAGCTTAAGAATCAGGCAGCTCTCGATGCCGCTGATCGAAGCCTGATCGAGGAGGGGCGCGAGCTCCTTGCGATCGAATGTACGGAGTGCCATACCTACCATGAAGAGGGTGAGGGAATCGATCTGACGGGCTATGGGAGCAGGGAGTGGCAACTCGCCTTTGTGAGGGATCCTTCTCACGAGCGTTTCTACGGTAAGCGTAACGACCGGATGTCTGTCTTCGGCCCGAAGTACGGGGAAGATGGGGAATTGGAACGCCCCGCACAGCTAACGGACCGGGAAATCGGGTTCATTGTCGATTGGCTTCGTGGGGATTGGTATGAGCCGTCGGCATGGGATGAGTCGCCTGCAGAGGGTTCGGCGATCACCGGAGAAAAGCAGGAGGAGAGTTTACCTGCGGAATAAACCGGGAGAGCGGTTTTTCTGCTCGGAAGCGTCGACAGGACGCGGGATTCGTGCAGAAATGAACTATGTCCGACGATAAGGAAGAGCGTTCTCTCGGGTTCCTGAAGACTACCCTGATGGGGGCGGTGCTGGTGGTGGTCCCGGCCGGGATTATTGGATTTGCCCTCTGGCAGATCACCTCACTCTTCCAGTCCCTCCTGCTTCCGGTGGTGGAGAGGCTTCCCTTTGATTCGGTCCTCATGCGCTACGCGGTGATCGTGGTGGCCGTGCTCTCGGTGCTCCTGCTGTGCTATATTACGGGGGTTGCGGTCAGGACACGGTGGGGATCAGTGATGCGGAACTGGCTGGAGCGTTGTATCCTCGAGCGGATTCCGGGTTATCGGGTGATTCGCACGTTGATTCACCAGTATTTGGGTCACGAGGGAGGGCGTCAGTTTCGTCCTGTTCTGGTGGAATTGTTCGGGTCGAACTCGCAAGCGGTGGGTTTTGAAATCGAAGTTCTCGGAAACGGGCAGGTCGCTGTCTTCCTTCCGTCTGTCCCGGCGGCGACCCTTGGTCAGATCCAGTTAGTCCCGGAGAGCGCAGTCCAGCCCTTGGATGCTACCATGCATGCGACTCTGGAAGCGCTGACGATGTTTGGCGTTGGATCATCTAAACTCGTGGGCGGCGGGCAGGAAGCTGATTCAGGAGAAGAGGGGCAGAGTTCCCCGGAGGGCAGGTAGAAG
>DIHT01000095.1 GCA_002420305.1 Akkermansiaceae bacterium UBA5689
AGGCAGAGGGTCTAAATTGCCCTCTGTATCGGGCTCTGTATCGGGCTCTGTATCGGGCTCTGTATCTGGCTCTGTATCTGGCTCTGTATCTGGCTCTGTATCTGGCTCTGTGCTTGATTCTTGTTCAGTTATTTCCTCTTCAAAATACCCAAGAATCGGTTTTTGGTAGAGACTGTCATAACCTAGGACCTTGACGTTAATTTCCCGAGCGTTTTGGCCACGCAAGCTATCTGCGAATTCCTTAAATTTATCCTGAAAAAGGACCACTACATCCGAACCTTCACCAGCAGTGCATTCAAATTTGAATCCATTATCATACTCAGAATTTATCTGACTTCCTAAAACTGATGAGAATTGAATGAAATTTAAACTTAAGGAATATCTATCGCCTTTAGCTGCCTCAAAAAGAATATCCGTTTCAGAAGATAAGAGCCTCTCGGCTTTCACCCTTCTTAGGAGTTCTAAAAATTCCTTTTTAGTCACGGGGAGTATTCGATTGCATACACCTGAAAGTGACTCAAGCCGGAACAAGCACTTCACCCAATTAGCTCTATGAGAACAGCTATCTATCCGTCCCCCTGAACCCGTATTCTTAATTATGTGAAGGGTCTCGTCTTCTTCCTACGTCTTGCCGGTAGGGCGTCTGTTGAAGTCCCGGCTGATGACTACCTCGAAGGTATTTCTATTTCTCTCAAAGCGATCCTTGGGTCCATCAGGAATGGCGCTAGTGGACCGGAGTAATCAGGCGGTCTGGTGCTCCAGAGGGGAAGCTTCGTTCTTGGCGTTGTTTTTGTTGGAGAAAGAAGGCAGGTTGTCTGGGTGACTTTCCTGCGTTTTCTACTCCCGGGGGTTCTTCTGGTTCTTGCGGGGACAGCCCCTCGGGGTGCCGCCGAGCTTTCCGTGGAAGACAGGAAGTTTCTGAAGGCTCACGCGGGGCGGCTACTGGAGCTTATTGAGGAGGCCCGGGAGAGGAATTATGAAGAAGTGCTGGAAGAGGCCATGGAAAGAGTAGGGGAGTTGCAGGACGAATGGAGAGAGGCCCGGGAGGACGGGGAGGAGTGGGCGGGGCTCATGGTCGGGGAAATGGCAAATGAGGCGGCCCTTGAGTATCTGGTGTGGAAGTTCGAAGAAGGTGAGATAGAGGAGGGTAAGGCAGAAGAGACTCTCCGAGATTTGATGGAGGAGCGTTGGCGGATTGAAAATGGAATTACGGAGAGGGAAATGAAGATGGCTGAGGTGGACGGTAATGCGGATCTCGCGGCAGAGCTCGCTGAGGAATTGACATGGCGGAAAGAGAATCCCCGCAAAGCAGTCAATGAAATGATCGCAGAGTTTTTGGAAGAACTTGAGGAGCTCGGTGAGGAGGGGAAGGAGGGTGAAGCGGAAGGAGAGAAAGTCGTGGGAGAGATATATATTCCGCCGCCGTTGGACCGCGAAGAGAGCGAGAGCGTACTTGAGGGGGTCACTTTTCAGTATGAGAAGCATATCGTGGTCGCTCTGGAGACCTACTGCTTCGATTGTCATGACTCTTCCAGCGCGAAAGGAGACCTCGACCTCGAGAAGGCCCTTCTCGAAAAGCCTCTCGTACGGAATCGGCTTCTATGGGAAAATGTAGCGGAGCGGATTCGAAGTGGGGATATGCCACCAAAGAAAAAGCCGCAACCAGCTGCTGCGGACAGACTGCGACTTCGTGCGTGGTTACGGCAGGAAATTGAGCACTTCCCCTACGAGAAAGTACGTGACCCTGGCTACGCCCCTGCCAGGCGCCTTACCCGGGAGGAATATAATCGAACTATCCGGGACCTCGTCGGTCTTGATCTTCGCCCGGCCGACCAGTTTCCAGTAGATTTCAGTGGCACAAGTGGTTTTTCGAACAGCTCTAATACCTTGTTTCTGGCGACTGCCCACCTCGACCGATACCTGACCGCGGCCGAGGAGGTTATCGATGCGGTGCGTAATGTACCGCAGGCCTGGGCGGCACTGAAGGGAGACGGTGGAAGTGACGAGAGTCTCCGGCGCTTCGCCCGGCTGGCCTTTCGGAAAACACCTGGGAGTCGCGAGCTTGAAGAATTAAGAAGCCATCTGAAGCTTGCTCGTGATGCAGGGCAGTCAGGGGAGGATGCGCTGGCGACAGCCCTCAAGTTGGTTTTGATCTCACCTCATTTTCTGCTCAGGGTCGAGAAGGCGGGGCTGCCGGGAGTAGAGGAAAGAGTAGCCGCCACTGATCTCGCTTCACGTCTTTCTTACTTTCTCTGGGCGTCTTCTCCTGACGAAAAACTTCTCGGGGCAGCAGAGGGCGGGCTTCTTGAGGAGAAAACAGGACGCGAAAACGAGATAGGCCGAATGCTTTCAGATCCCCGTAGTCTGGCCCTTGGGGAAGTTTTTGCCGGTGAGTGGCTAGGAACGCACAATGTTGGACCCCGTATTCGGAAAGATCCCATTGATAATCCGTGGTGTACGGAATCGTTGATGAAGGCGATGCGGGATGAGACTGCGCTTTTTATTCACTCCCTCATCCGGGAAAACGCTCCCGTAGAGCGCATGATCAATGGGCGCTATACCTTTCTCAACGAGGAGCTGGCCCGATTTTACCGTATTGCCGGGGTGAAGGGAGACGCGATGAGAAAAGTAGCTCTGCAGACTCCTCGTCGGGGAGGCCTTCTCGGTCATGCAAGTATCCTCGCGGCGACGTCGTTTCCAGATCGTACGAGTCCGGTAGTGAGAGGCACTTGGATTCTCTCTACGCTGCTGGGAACGCCGCCTCCACCTCCGCCTCCGAATGTTCCAGAAATTGAGGGCGGCGGGAGAGGACGGGATGGTGTTCGCAATCTCCGGGAGCAGCTTGAGGTTCACAGGCGTTCGGAGCGCTGTGCAGGGTGTCACTCAAGAATCGATCCCCTGGGTTTCGCGCTCGAGAATTACGCTGAGTTTGGACAGTGGCGGCCAAATGTGGACAATCGGGGGACCTTACCCAATGGAGCTCGGTTCCGCGGCCCGGAGGGTCTTAAAATCGCACTTCGAGAGTGGCGCTTAGATGACCTTGGTACGCAGGTGATCCGTAAGATGCTGGCCTATGCCCTTGGCCGACAGCTGGAGTATTACGATGAGGGAACGGTTCGAAGGATCGCGGCTACCCTGAAACCGTCTGGTTATCCCATGGGTGACATGATAAAGGAAGTGGCAGAAAGCCGGCCGTTTCTCATGCGGCGGTTGCCTGTGAACAAAAAACGCGCTGTGCCCTCCGCCTCAGAATGAAGAATTCTTCCAATCGACGCGCCTTCCTGAGGGGAGTTGGAGCCTGCCTGTTCCTTCCCACTCTGGAAAGCATGGGAGCGCCAGCCCCAGGGTTGAAAGGTGGAAAGGCGGGCTCGGCGACAAGGTTGGCTTATCTGTATTTTCCCAATGGTGCCGCAGCGGGGTCATGGGCTCCGAGTAAAGTGGGCCCGGATGGGAGCCTGGAGAGGTTGAATGACTGGATGTCTCCTCTGGAACCTCATAAGCGGGATCTGGTGGTGACCCGTAATCTGTGGACGCCACGAGGAAACGGCCACGGAGCAGGGACTGCAACCTGGCTGACCGGGGGGGCTTTTGATGGGCGCCGGAACGACGTGGGGAGTGCCTCGGCCGATCAAATGGTAGCTCAGCACCTTTCCGCATCACCGCTTCCTTCGTTGGAGGTTAGCACGAGTGGAGAGGGAAGTTTCTCTGGAAGTCTTTCGAGGAATTGCCTGTCGTGGACCTCCCGGGATACGCCGGCAGTTCGTGAGACCGTGCCCCGGGCTATCTTCGACAAGCTCTTTCGACGGTCAAAGGAAGGGTTCGTCAACAAAAGTGTCCTCGACCTTGTTCTTTCCCAGTCAAAAGATCTCAAACGCAGAGCAAGCAGGGCTGACCAGCGCAAGATTGATGAGTACTTCGATGCAGTCCGATCGGTTGAAAAGCGCCTTGCATTTGCCGAGGAGCAGAGCCTGCGCATGGGTGAGGACCGGGCCTTAACGGATACGCTGCGGCGGCCGAAGCCTGGGATCCCCTCAAGTCATGAGGAGTATGTCCGTCAGCTACTGGACCTGATGGCCCTTGCATTCTGGTCCGGTGCAACACGGGTCTCAACCTTCATGCTCGATCACGGACAAAGTAATCGCTACTTTAACTTCCTTCCTGGTGTGAAGGGGACCTGGCATGCCCTTTCCCACTGGAAAAATGCCAGTGGACGCACGGAAGATGACGATGGACTCACGAAGTGGGACAGTGTCCGGAGTAAGAAAGATCAATACAGCGAGGTTACCAGGTGGCACCACTCTCAGCTGGCGTGGTTCCTCGACCGGCTCAAGGGGCTTGAAGATGGTGATGGGGCGACGGTTTTAGAGCGTTCGATGATCGTTTACGGCTCAAGTCTCGCGGATGGTAACGAACACGCGGAGAAAGATCTGCCGATCCTGGTGGCTGGAGGTGGAGATGGAACGATCAGGACGGGTCGGTATGCCGATCATGCCAGGAGCACCTCCATGTCTCGTCTCCACCTTGCGATGATGCAGCGAATGGGAGTGCCCTCCGGCCGGTTCGCCGATGCCGATGAGCCATTGGCCCTCTGAGAGATACTATCGCTTCCCCAATGTCGTCTTGCGACTTCCTCAGCTTAGTCATAGGACTCACGGTTTGCTTGTCGCTCGCCGGGTGCGGGGAAAAGAGGAGCAATCAGGTCGAGATCTCTGAGGAGGGCGCTTTGGAAATTGCGGTGGCTATTCCCGCAGATGAGCTGGTCGAATTAGAGGTTCGGGCGGTCTCTCCTGGTCGGAAGGGTTCTTCTATCCACCAGATCTTGGAGGTAACTCCCGTCGAAGAGCTGAGGCGAGAAAAAGCCGGAGAACCTGACGGCGGGTGGCAATCCGAAACTCTCAGTAAAATTGTGTCAAAAAGGCTGAAGTCTCTTCTGCGAGCAGGGGACCGTCAGGTGCTTGTGGATGGATTTGCATCTACGGAATTACGACCGTCTCTGCTGGTTGAAAAAAAATATCATGGAGGACTTCGGACCCTGCGGCCACGAGGCCAGCTGGGCGAAGTGACGCGGCACGAGGGATGGTCAGGTTTTGCCGCAGCGCGGGGCATTTTACTTGGTGAAGATCCGGCACGACTACTTAAGAGCCTCTCGATCAAGGTTATCGATTTGAAAGAGCTCGAGTCCGAGTTGTCTGCTGAAGTTCTGGTAGAGCTGGGAGTTGCAGGGCTCGCCAACGATTCCCTCCGGCAGATCAACGCAACGTGGGTTACTCGTTGGACGAAGGAAAGTCCGCCTCGGCTTTCCTTTCTGCAGGTGACTCATTACGAAGAGTGCTGGTTAGGGCCAGGTCAGAGATTTGTTGATATCAGCGCTGCGGTGCTGGGCGGAACGGATCATTATCCAGATCAGGTTCTCCGGGGAACGGGAGATTGGGCGACAAGGCTGACACGCCTGGGAGATTTCTCTCTCACGGGACACCATGGATTGGCGGTGGGCGACGTCAATGGAGATGGTCTTGAGGATCTTTATGTCTGTGATGGAGGGAGTCTTCCGAACCGTCTCTACCTCCAGCAGAAGGATGGCACTGTGGTTGATGGATCAGCCGAGGCCGGGGTGGACTGGCTGGAAGATTCCCGAAGTGCGCTGCTTGTGGATCTCGATAATGACGGCGATGAGGACCTGATAGTGGCAACCATTGCGATGGTGGTGTTCCTTGAGAATGACGGAAGGGGGCACTTTAGTCTGCGCGGAGGCCACCCGGGAGCGCGCTACCCTTTTTCTCTCAGTGCAGCTGATTTTGATAGTGATGGGCTTTTGGACATCCATGTGTGTGTTTACAGCGCAGGAGATGATGCGGAACGAAGGGGGTTCGAGGTGAATGCCCCCCGCCCGTTCCACGATGCCGGAAACGGAGGGCGTAATATTCTACTGAAAAATCTCGGAAACTTTGGATTCGCAGATGCTACTGCAGCAGTGGGTTTGGATGCTGCTAATTCTCGGTGGAGCTTTGCCGCAGCGTGGGAGGACTATGATCGTGACGGAGACCCTGATCTCTACGTGGCCAATGACTTCGGGAGGAACTGCCTTTACCAGAATGAAGGGGGACGATTTCGTCAAATTGCTGATGAGCTGAAGATTGAGGACATGGCCTCCGGGATGTCCGTGGCCTGGGGTGACTACAACCGGGACGGATGTTCTGACATCTATGTAGGTAACATGTTCTCTGCTGCGGGGAACCGGATTAGCCGGCAGAAGCTCTTTACCGTGGGCTCCGACCCGGATCTGGTGGGGAAGTTACGCAGGATGGCCCGGGGGAACTCGCTTTTTGCGGGAGGACGGGGAGAGAGTGGATACGGGTTTCGTGATGTGAGTGAAGGAAGCCGGAGTTACCTTGGACAATGGGCCTGGAGCTCGGGGTTCGGGGACCTCAATAACGATGGGTGGGAGGATCTTGTAATTTCCAATGGATTCCTGACCGGTCGGGAGCCTGATGACTTGTGAAGTTTCTTCTGGCGGCAGGTCGTGTCGCCGCAACAGCAGGCTGATCCTGATCTTTATGGGAATGCCTGGAGTAACCTGCTCCAACAGGTGAGGGATGGACTCTCGTGGAGCGGGCGGGAGCGTAACCGTTTTCTGCTCAACGATGGGGCTGGAGGGTTTGCGGACGTTTCGTCGGTGATGGGACTCGATCAGGAGGCCGATGGCCGGGCCCTTGCGGTGGTAGACTGGGATCATGATGGGGACCTTGATCTCTGGTATCGTGATCGCACTGCGCCCCGCCTTCGCCTGATGCTTAACCGGCACGTAGGAGCTCGAAAGGGGGATTTCGTGTCCGTATTGCTGCAGGGTGAGGAGTGCAATCGTAACGCCATTGGAGCGGTGGTTGAATTGATTGGTGCACCGGGATCGGGAAAGTTGCGGTCCGTGAGATCGGTCCGGGCAGGCGATCTATTTCTCTCCCAGTCGAGTCGTTGGCTGCATTTCGGATTGGGAGAGGACGGTGAAGCGGTAAAGGCCCGGGTGATATGGCCCGGGGGTCGGGAGGAATTGTTTCAGGGGCTGAAGGCGGGAGGGAGCTTTCTGCTCAAGGAAGGGAGCGGTTCCGCTGTTCCAGTTGAGAGGACTCCGAGGATCATTGCTGCTGAGGCGGACTCCTCTCGCCCGGGTTCCCGGGATGCCACGGCCCATATAAATCCCCCGGTGGCCCTTCGTCTTCCTTCCCTGAGATTCAGGAATCCCCGTGGTGACCGAGGTATGCTTCCCGGGGAAGGGTCTCCCCAGTTGATAATGCTCTGGTCGGCTGAGTGTCCGGTTTCGTCGATGCAACTGAAGCAGATGGCTGAGAAGTCCCGCGCCTACCGGGTGGCGGGAGTGCCGCTGATTATTGCCCTCAACGTGGACGGGGAAGAGGGTCGCGTCAAAGCGGCTGAGGTGATGCAGGAAATACGGTGGCCTTTTGAATGGGGAAGTATCGAGAACATCTCTCTGGACGCTTTGAGTGCGTTTCAAAAAGGCCTGTTTGACCTGACCGTGCCCCTGAGCGTGCCCCTGGCCTTTCTCTGTGGTGCCGGTGGGGAAGTGATGGGTGTTTATCGCGGATCGTTTGAGGCGTCTGTCATTACGGGTGATCTGGAAGCTCTCCGCTTGGCAGATGGGGAGGGTTGGCATGCTTGGGCGCCACCCATGGCGGGACGCTGGTTCACCAAGGCGGTGGACCCAGTGTATGCCATGGAGTTCATGGCCCGCCAATTTGACAACCGATTTCCTGAGGTGGCCCTGTCCTACCTCGAGTCAGCCCAGGAACACGCAGAGGGGCCCAGAGCACGGGTTCTTGCCTCCAGTATTGCACGCCGACACCATGAACTCGCCAAGGAGTATCGAAAGCAGCAGCAACCGGAGGAGGCTTCCGTGCATTTTGAGCGGGCCCTCGCCCTCGAGCCACGGGCGGAGTTCCTGCTGGATTACGGCACCATGCTGGCTAGTTATGGGAACCTGAGTGCGGCGGCAGGACTGCTGCGGGAGGCCTTGGAGCTGGAGCCGGAGCTGGAGCCCGCTCGCAGGGCTCTTGAAATGGTGCAGAAGCTGCAGAAGGAAGGCAGGTAGTGTTATCCGGCGACCTGCTGACCGAAAGAGAGGCTGGGAGTTGCCCTGTGGAAGGCGGTTCCGTAGAATGGGTTGAAATGACCGCAGAGGAGTCACTCCAGAAAAACCCGCTTGTGCCGGACTCGGGGAGATACTGGTGCTACCGGTGCAAAGCCCATAATGGCTTTGACCACATTATCAAGAGGACCCGGAGAGCCCGAAGTAATGATACGTATGAGAAAATGAGTTGCGTGCGTTGTCAGGCCTCCATGTTCAATCCAGCACGGACCAAGCCGGTGATGTATGGCTTTCTGGGGATTACCCTGGTGGCATTACTCTTCGCCCTCGCGCTTTGGCGTGACTACGAGGATTACGTGGCAGGCTGCCTGGGCTTCGCTGCTTTTTTCGGATTGATCGGGTTCATGAAGCTCTACTACATGAATCTCTGGTGGTCATGGGCCCGGCTTCAGAAAGCAAAATCTCCTGAACAGCTTGAGGAGGAGGGCCGTCAGTATATCGTCTCGTTCGAGAAAGCGCGGAAATGATCAGGAAGCAGACAGCCCTCGTGATGCCCAGGACATTCTCTGCCTTGCTGCTGGTGGGGGGACTGGCCCTGGTGAGGGCAGAAGCCGATGTGGTTACTACTGTCGGAAGCGAATCCCTGCAGGGAACGGTCACCTTCGGGGAAGGTGACGCCCTTGAGATCGCGAGCGAGTCCGGTGAGAAGGTGCAGATTGCTCTGGCGGACCTCGCTTCACTGGATCTGGCCTTCGATGGACCGCCGTGGTTGATCGGGGGTTCTGGGGTTCTAACAGCCAATGGCAGCTTCCTCAGCCGTCCTGTGATAAAAATGGATGGGAAGGTGGTGATATTTGGAGAGCAGGAGGATTCCCTGCTTCTCACGAGGCAGAACACCGCGGCTCTTTTTTTTCAGCCGCTTCGATCTCGAGATGCAGAAGCGCTGCGCTTTAACAGGGAGGGCATTGTTCTTCGTGGGGGCGACTTCATGAGTGGCGCGGTGGTTGGATTGGAAGAGGGTCGAGTGACTGTGGATTCACTCCTGCTTGGGCGGAAGAGCTTCGCGGTCCAGACTGAGGCAATCGCGGTGATTCTAAGAGCGCCGGTGGCAGTTGAGAAGGAAGGATGGTCCCTCTTTCTTTCTGATGGGTCGCGGTTGCGCAGCAGAGAGATTACTCTCACGGAGAGCGGAGTTCTCTTGAATGAGTCGCCTTATCGTAATCATCAGATCACGAAGAGTGAGTTAAGAGGGATTCGCAGAGAGGGAGGGCAGCCCATATTAGGCATGTTCCGGGAGCGCTGGATGTCTCTCGAGCCGGAAAGTCCACTGGCTGCGGCCGCTCTGAGTGAGAATGCTCCCATGGAAGAGCTTGCCGAAGCCCTCGCTGCGATTGGGGAGGAGCAGGCGAAGCAGGAGGTTGCGAGGAACGCGGCCAAAGCGGATTGGATTCGGTCCCAGCAGATTGTGAGTCGGCTGAAGGCCATGGCTGCGCGTGGAGCTGCGAATGTAGGCCGTATGCAGGGACAGGTGCAGGATAAGGTCCGGCGAGTTGAGCAGGACCAGAAGATGGCTCAGCAGGCGGCCGAAGATCTTGAGAGAAAAGTAGAAATGGTGGAGAAGGCAAAGATGAGGGTCGAGGAAATGAAGCAGGAACTGGCTTCCCTTCCGCGTGAGGATGCCGACCGCCTGCGAGGCTGGGAACAAAAGGTCCGCGACGCAGAACGGCAAAAGCAGACTGCGGAACGGGCCGTTCATCAGGCCCGTGCTATCCAGCGACGGTATGAGACACGCATCAAATCTGGCCAGCGACTGGTAGATATGGCGGAAGCGCGGGTGATTAAGGCGAGGGAGCAGAAGGAGAAAGAGGATCTCGCCCACAGGAATGCAGAGGAGGGCCTTGGGCCGGCAAAGGAGTCCTATGATCGCACTTCTGCTGATTTACGGGAGATAGCGGAGGAATATCGCAGAATGGAATTTCTCGTCCAGCAGAGGAAGAATAGAGAAGAAAAGTAAGCCGGGTAGCCACTTCTTAGATTCTTGCCCGGAAGACTGGAACAGCTAGTTTCAGTTCATGAAAAGCATGGCAATGGCAGCCTGTGTCGGAACGGTTCTTCTAACCGGGGGACAAGTAGCGGCTGAGTGGGAAGAGCGTCTGGGGGCAGCTGGGAAGAATGCGCAGGAACTATCGGTCTTTGTGAGCAGGGCAAGTGAGAAGCATGGCGATATTGGTCGTAGAGCTGCCGCTTTTCTTGTCAGTGGAATGCCGGAGTATGATCTCAAGGTTTTAAAGAGTGATTTCCTTATGGAAAACCTGGGTCTTGCCATGAAAGCCCGGGAGGAATTTCCCTGGTGCAAGGACTTGCCTGAGGAGGTTTTTTTCAACGACGTACTACCATATGCCTCCTTGGATGAAACGCGCGAGGCATGGAGGGCTGGATTCTACGAGCAGTGCCGGGGAATGGTGAAGGATTGCCGGACGACCACGGAAGCGGTGCAGGCTATCAACAAGAATTTGTTCAACCTGATTAAGGTGCACTATAATACGGGCCGGAAGGCGCCCAACCAGAGTCCCTCAGAGTCCATCAAACTGGGGAAAGCAACTTGCACGGGACTTTCAATCATCCTGGTGGACGCGTGCCGCTCCGTGGGTGTGCCTGCCCGGGTTGCAGGAACGCCTCTCTGGAGTAATAAACGAGGCAATCATACCTGGACGGAGATTTATGACTCTGGGAAGTGGTTTTTTACCGGGGCCGACGAGTATAACAAGGCAGGCTTGAACCGGGCATGGTTTGTGGGAGATGCATCCAAGGCCATTGCCAATGACTGGAGGCATGCGATCTGGGCCACGTCTTGGAAAAGGACAGAACATCACTTTCCCATGGTCTGGGATCTCGAGAATCGGGAAGTCCCAGCAGTTAATGTGACCGGGCGTTACGCCAAGAATCAGGAGCGGAGAATCAAGGAGTCCACGGTATATCTACGACTATGGGACAAGCAGGGAGGCGATCGTTTAGCCTCGGCAGTTGAACTGCTCGATGGGGAGGGGAAGGTTTTGGCAGAGGTTACTACCCGGGCGGGAACAACTGATCTCAACGATATGCCTGCATTCAAGGTCACGACAGGAGAAGAGTATCGCCTGAGAGTCAGGTATGAGGAAGAGGCGCGGTGGGAGAATTTCAAGGCAGTCGGTGAGGGAGAGGGGACGATGGATTTGGTGTGGTCGGAGCTGGGAAAGGGCAGTGTTGAGCTCAAGGCGATCAGCCAGTGGCTCGCTCTACTTCCAGAGGAGCGGCATCTTTCTGTTCCGCAAGGAGCGCTTTCCCGAAAGGATGTGGAGCGTGCGCGAAGTCTTATCTGGGAGACAGTAAGAAAGGAGCTTGCAGAGGATCGCGAAGCAGAGATGGGAAGGAAGGTCGCGAAGGCGGCCGGAAAGGAAATGAAATTTCTTGAACAGACCTTTGGGAAGGCTCCGGGACCGGGGCGGTCTCTGTGGATCTCAATGCATGGTGGGGGTGGGGCACCACCGAGGGTCAATGACCAGCAGTGGCGGAACCAGATTCGGCTGTATGCGCCAAGTGAGGGCATCGTGGTGGCCCCCCGGGCGCCAACCGACACATGGAATCTCTGGCACCAGAGTCATATTGATGATCTGTTTGACCGCCTGATTGCCAACTTCGTGATCACGAGGGGCGTTAATCCCGACCGAGTTTACCTCATGGGCTACTCGGCCGGGGGAGACGGAGTCTATCAACTTGCGCCCCGGATGGCTGATCGTTTCGCAGCGGCTGCTATGATGGCAGGTCATCCGAACAACGCGAGTCCGCTGGGTTTACGAAACCTTCCTTTCATGATTTTCATGGGAGGGAAAGACGGAGCCTATGGTCGGAACAAGGTGGCAGCGCAATGGGGTAAAACACTTGAAGGACTCAGAGAAGCAGATCCGGGTGGCTACGATCATAAGGCTACAATTTATCCGCAACATGGGCACTGGATGAATGGAGATGACCGGGAAGCCCTGCCCTGGATGATTGCCAAGACACGTGATCCCTGGCCGAAAAGGATCGTGTGGAAACAGAGTGGACGTACCCACGAGCGCTTTTATTGGCTGCAGGTGCCCAAGGGAGTGGCGAAGGGAGGACAGCAAATCGAGGCGGAGGTCCAAGGACAGCAGGTGACTATTCAGTCCGGAGGAGCACAAGAGATCATTCTCCGGCTGAGCGATCGGCTTGTGAATCTCGATAAGGTTGTCACCGTGAACGCGGATGGCGTGGAAGTATTTAAAGGCAAGCTAGAACGGAAAGCCCGGGTTATATGGGAGTCGCTTAAGCAACGCCAGGATCCGAATTCTGTTGCTACGGCAGAGTTGCACCTTGAGCTTCAGCGTTGAAGAGATGATCCGGGAAGAAACTAGTGTCCCGCGAAGATACCTTTGCCGCAGGGTTGATAGCACTCCGCAGATCGACGGTTCTCTTTCGGGCGTCGGATGGGCCGAGATGGACTGGACTGAGGAGTTCGTGGACATAACGGGAGATCCAGAGCTGCAGCCAAGATTTCGCACCCGGGCCAAAATGGGATGGGATGATGTGTTTTTCTACGTGGGAGCCGAGTTGCAGGAACCTCATGTGTGGGGAACGATTAAGGAAAAAAATGCAGTCATGTTTGAGGATAATGACTTTGAGGTGTTCATGGACCCGGACGGTGATGGTCTCGATTACTACGAATTTGAGGTCAATGCGCTGGGAAGCATCTGGGAACTGAGCCTGCCGAAACCCTACGGAGAGGGAGGGGTTCCTATTCTTGGTTGTAACTTGCCTGGCCTGCGTAGTGCGGTGGAGGTTCGCGGTTCGTTGAACGATCCCTCCGATCGTGATGAGGGGTGGTCGGTATCAGTGGCTTTCCCTTGGTCTGGCCTCTCCAAGTATAATAAGAGGAGTTCTACACCTCCTCTTCCCGGGGATACATGGAAGGTTAATTTTTCGCGGGTGCAGTGGAAGCACGACGTGGTTGACGGGAGATATGTCCGAATCCCACCTCATGGCACCCCGATTGCCGAGAGTCTCAATCCTGAAGAGCAGGAACACCCTGAGGATAACTGGGTCTGGAGTCCACAGGGAGCTGTGAACATGCATCTTCCGGATCGGTGGGGTGAAGTTGAATTCGTTGAAGATAGATGACCGTAAGGGATTTTGCAGAGCGGGTGCTTTTTGGCACAAGCCTTGAGGAAAAACTAGGTCCTCCTCCAAGTGGTATTACAGACCAAAATCGGGGAAATGCGTTGATTGCTCCCGAGGTCCCCTCGCGGCCCAGGGGGTTGGAATTGCGTCAAGATGGGGCGCGGGCGGACTTCCCCGGAATGTCGGGTATTGAGGATGATCACCAGAGAGGAAGGTTGCTCCATTTCTTCGCCAATCATGAATTGCTGGCTACAGAACTGATGGCCCTTATGCTTCTGAAGTTTCCTGATGCTCCAACTGAATTTCGCAACGGGATTCTGAGCACCCTCAAAGAGGAGCAGATGCATACCAAAATGTATCTGGGAAGAATGGCGCAATGTGGTGTTGAGTTTGGCGAGCTTCCGGTCAATGGGTTCTTCTGGAAGATGGTTTCCTCCGTAAAGACGCCATTGGACTATGTCACTCGCCTGTCCCTGACCTTTGAGCAGGCAAACCTCGATTACGCGCGTGGGTATGCAGCAATTTTTGGAGAGGCGGGAGACAAAAAAACAGCCGCTCTTCTTCAACGAATTTATGAGGATGAGATCGGACATGTGAGTTATGGGCTGAAATGGTTCCGGAAGTGGAAGCAGGATGGTAGTGACTGGCAGCAATTTGTTTCTGGCTTGCAGTTTCCTCTTTCGCCTTCCCGGGCAAAGGGGGCCTTTACTTTTAATGAAGAGGGGCGTCGGGAAGCGGGTTTGGATGAGGAATTTATCAAGGAGTTACGTGTTTGTGGGCAGTCTAAGGGGAGGACGCCAAATGTGTTCTGGTTCAATCCCGGAGGAGAGGAGAGCCTTGTCGGCGCAAGGCCAAAGCCGAGTAGGGCCACCCTTGAGATCGAGCGCGATCTCGCGCTCCTTCCAGCATACCTTGCTCGGAGAGAAGATGTTGTCATGATGCCGTCGATACCGGCGACCGATTTTCTTGCCGGTCTGCTGGATGCGGGGTTAGAGCTTCCAGAACTGGTCACCTTTGATCGCATTCCGGAGATCAGAAAGCGAAAGATTCACGGCATAAGGCCCTGGGCGCATACTCCAGATGCAGAATCGCTAATCCAAAAAATCGGAGTGGATGCTGCCCCAGTTAGCCGGGATTTGTTCTCCAAGGCCTTGCATGCTGATTTTCTCAAGACACTCATCGAAGGGCAGAGCTGCTCCTTCCTCTGCAATCCTGATTGCGTTGGAGTACGGGTTTCGTCTGTTGAGGAGATTGAGAGCTGGGTCGCGAACTCACCACATGCATTCTGTATTCTGAAAGCGCCCTTCAGTAGTGCAGGGAGAGAAAGGGTTATTTGCAATACGTCTGATGAGATTTCCCGTAAATCTTGGTCAGCAATCAGGCGACTGCTCTGTCATCACGGAGCTCTTGTGATTGAGCCATGGCTGGAGAGAGTGAAGGATTTTTCGATGCATTACGACATGACGAAGGAGGGTTTGGTGAGGAGAGGGATTGCGGTTATAGAGAATAGCCGTCGGGGGCAGTTCCGTCGTGCTACAGTAACTAATCGGTTTACGGATGGCCTGGAGAAGGATTTACGACGAGCTCTGTTCGCGGGGTCCTCTCCGCGAGGTCATCTGGTTGATTTTCAGGAAGCCGTGCTGGAACCTCATCTGGGTAATCTTCTTGAGGAGCATCACTTCACCGGTCCCATAGGAGTGGACAGCTTTTTTTACAGGGACGAGGAGGGTTCGTTGAGATGGAAGCCGGTCGTGGAGATGAACCCACGATTTACAATGGGAAGGGTGGCGCTGGAACTCGCACGCTTCAGTCGATCAAGGGAGGCTGTCTCGCTGACAGTAGCTCACGCTGGAAAGGGTCCTGCGGACGGGATTTGTCTGACTCCGGTTACTTCGGACACGAAATGGTCCGCATTTCTTGAATGCTGATCCGCAGTTGGATTGGTTGCTCACGATTACCCCGGTATTCAGACCTTCGAGTCTACGCAGGTCGCGCTATCTTTCCCCTCCCAATCGTGGGATCAGGGCTTTAATGTTGCGGAATGAGGAAAGTGGGAATTGCCGGCCTTATCATCTGCCTGACTTCTTTGGCTTTGGGAGCGCCGGACTGGCCCTCTCTTAGGAAGGTTGTTGAGAGGAGTTCGCTGCCTGGAACGGAACTCCTGGGGGAATCAGGAGATCTTTCGATAACGATGATAGAGGGAGTGGATCGTTTTCTTGATGCGGAGATAGCAGCAGAATTGAAGGACCGCAGGGGAGGAACGCGGGAAGAGCTGGCCCGGATTCTGGGTCTGCCAAGGGACCAAAATCCCGAGGGCAACTCGTTTCGCTACGCTGGGCGCCGTTGGGGACCGATTGGCAATGGGCAGAACTACACCGTGAACGAGGTGAGGTGGAAGACCTTCGGGAACATGGAGGCGTTGGGTCTGCTCTTTGAGCCGAGCGAAAGCGCTCCCCTTGTGGATGTCATTGCGCTGCCCGATGCAGATCAGGATCCGGAGGAGCTGGGGGCAATGGAACCGTATTCCGAGAGGCAGCAGACTCATCCTTTTGCGGCGCAAATGGCTATGGCGGGATGCCGGGTTCTGGTGCCAGTGCTGATCAAGAGGGAGGAACATCACGCCATGCCCATGCGAGAGTGGCTACACCGTCCGGCCTGGGAGTTGGGCCGCACGCTCGCAGGCTACGAGGTGCTCAAGGTGCTTGCGGCGGTCGATTGCTTCCGAAGAAAGACCCCGAGCCGGTCCGGCCAAACTACAAGCAGGAAGATCGCAGTTGTGGGTTGGGGAGAAGGAGGACGGCTAGCTCTTTATGCCGCAGCACTCGACGAGCGTCTCGACGGGGCTCTGGTGAGCGGGTATTTCGGTCCACGAGGGAGGGTGTGGGATGAGCCAGCGGACCGTAGCGTCTTCGGTTTGCTACGTGGCCATTCGGATGCTGAAATTGCCCGCCTGATCGCTCCTCGACCGCTTGTGATCGAGACCGGCCATTTCCCTGAGTATGGTTTCCGTCTCGATCAGGAGGGGATCCCGGAGCGAATCCGGAAAGGAGCAGGCAAGCGGGGCAAGCCGGGAAGATTGTTAGAATCGAAGGATGAGGCTGTTCGGATCGAGGTCGAACTTATTGGCACTGAGACAGTAGCTTTACGCTCTACGAATTGTGCGATTCAGCCGGAGAGCTGGCGAATGATGCTGGAGAAAATCGGGGTGGGTGTGCCACCGAAAAGAGAGGAGAAGAGCGATTCTGGCTGGGCCGCCATCAAGCCCTTGCAGACCGTGAAAGATATTGCCCGCCGCCACGGGGAACAAGTGCAGGCCATCGACCGGCACAATCAGCGGGTTCTGATTGAGTCAGAGCGAGTGCGGGGAGAGCTCTTTAAAATCGTGAAGACGGATAGCGTGGAAAACTACGAAGCGAGTATTACGCCACTACGGGAGAGGTTCAGTAAAGAGGTGATTGGCGAACATGCGAGCCTGCAGAAGCTGGCGGAGCCTAATGCGCACACCCGCAGCTACCAGGAAGGACCGGGGACGATCAGTTACGAGGTGTTGCTTGATGTGCAGGCAGGAGTTCAGGCCTACGGAATTCTGACTCTCCCCAGAGATATGAAGCTCGATGGGTCGGAAAAGCGGCCAGTTGTCGTGTGCCAGCACGGTCTGGAAGGGCGGCCGCAGTCGACCGTGGGGGAGAAGGATTATCATTACTATAAGGCCTTTGCGACTCGTCTGGCGGAGCGTGGGTTCGTGACGTTTGCTCCCCAGAACCTCTATCTGGGCTGGGATCTTTTCCGGATCCTCCAGTTCAAGGCCAATGCAGTAGGGTGTACTCTGTTCTCGGTAATGGTGCCTCAGCATCGGCAGATCACGGAGTGGCTTGCAGGGCTCCCTTTCGTCGATGGAGACCGAATTGGATTCTATGGTCTCAGTTATGGAGGAAAGTCGGCCATGCGGATCCCTCCCCTGGTGGATCGTTACTGTCTCTCAATCTGCTCAGCCGATTTTAATGAATGGGTATGGAAAAACGCCGCGACGGACCAGTGGTCAGCCCGCTACAGTTATGCCAACAAGGGGGAATACGAAATCTTTGAGTTCGACCTCGGTGGAACCTTCAATTACTTCGAAATGGCAGCCTTGATTTGCCCGCGACCCTTTATGGTCGAGCGAGGTCATTTTGATGGGGTCGCGCCGGACAAGACCGTGGCCTACGAATTCGCGAAGGTTCGCGCTCTATATGCCGCACAGCTTGGGATTGGGAAACGGGCCGAAATTGAGTGGTTTGTTGGTCCTCATACAATTAATGGGGACAAGACTTACGAGTTTTTGCATAGGCACTTACAGTGGCCCGTGACGCCCGCCAAGTGAGCGCGTTGGAGGCTGGAATAGAATTGGGTCGGGGTATCTTTATTTTCTCTGTTTGAAAAACCGTGCAGAAGGAGAAATATGAGGGATTCTGCTCTCGATCTGCGTATTCCTCGAGAGGCAGATAATGGTATTTTCGAACACCGAAGCGGCCTTTCGGGATTAATGGATTTTAGGCGTGCGAGCCACTCGTGGGCGCGGTAGAACTAAAACCATGTTAGAATTTAATGTGGGGGGAGGGAAGAAGGTCCAGGTGGACATTCCAGACTTCAAGCCCCAGATGATACTCATTGGGTTTGCGGTCGTGGGCGTGCTGGTGGGAGTGTTGACTTCCATCTACACTGTAAAGGCTGAAGAGGAGGGTGTGGTATTGCGTTTCGGGAAGTATCAATCGACCCAGTCACCAGGTCTCCATTTCAAAATGCCGTTTTTCATCGATAGGGTTGAAAAGGTTGCAGTCCTGCGTCAGCAGAAGCAGGAATACGGATTTGGGACTCCGGGGAATACTAATCGGTCTCAGTGGTCGGGGGAATCAGAGCAGGAGAAGGAAAAGAAAATGGTAACGGGCGACTTAAACGCTGCCCTGGTAACGTGGGTGATTCAGTATCGTATTACGAACCCGAGAGATTATCTGTTTATGGTGAAAGATGCAGACAGTACTCTTCGGAATGCCTCCGAGTCCGTTATGCGGGAAGTTGTGGGAGACCGAACGGTGGATGAGGTGATCACTATTGGGCGGCAGGACATCGAAAGAGAGAGTCTGGAGAAGCTGAAGGTGCTAGCGGAAAGATATAAGCTCGGGGTCTCGATCGACCAGATTCAATTGAAGGACGTCGACCCTCCACGCGACGTTGAGGACTCCTTCAATGAGGTCAACAGGGCGGAGCAGGAAAAGTCTACTGCGGTCAACGTGGCCAATGGAGAGTATAACCAGAAAGTCCCGAAGGCTGCGGGTGTAGCGCAGCAGGATATCAGCCGGGCGGAAGGGTATGCCACTAAGAGAGTCAACGAGGCAGAGGGTGATGCAGGCCGGTTTAATGCGCTCCTTAAGGCCTATCAGCAGGCTCCAGAGGTGACCCGCAGGCGTATGTATCTTGAGGCCATGCAAAAAGTGATGCCGCAGCTGGAGAGAAAAATTATCATGGATGAGGAAGGAAATCAGGTCCTCCCTCTGATGCAATTGAACCAGGGAGGAATTCAGCGATGAATCAAAAGTATCTTGCCGGGTGTTTCACCCTTATTGTTGTTGCGATTGGATTAATCATTCTCAGCGGGGCGGCCTATACGGTGAACATGCGGGAACAGGTAGTTATTACCCAGTTTGGTGATCCGAAGGGCGACCCGATTACCGAAGCCGGATTAAAATGGAAGGTTCCGTTTATTCAGAAGGTCAACAAATTCGATAAGAGAATTCTGCCATGGGACGGAAAGGTGTCGGAAATGCCGACCAAGGAAAAGACTCTAATCATGGTCGATACCTACGCGCGGTGGCAAATATCCGACCCTCTCAAATTTTTTCAGAAGCTGAGAGATACGCGAACTGCGGAATCTCGTCTCAACGATATCCTTGGATCAGAGACGAGAAATACCATAGCGAAGCATGAGCTGATAGAGGTTATTCGCACTACGCAGGGACGTGTGCCAGAACAGTCAGAGCTCGTGGCAGAGGGTGATACTACCGGGGTGATAGGAGTGCTTTCGCCAATTTCGCGAGGTCGGAGCGCCCTGGAAAACGATATCTATGAGACCAGCAAGGCCAAGGTCGAGGAGTTTGGGATCAAGCTCTTGGATATTCGTTTCAAAAGGGTGAACTACAATCAGACGGTGGAGCGGCAAATTTATCAGCGGATGATTTCTGAGCGGAAGCAGATCGCGGACCGGTTTCGGTCAGAAGGCGCGGGTGAAGCAGCAAAGATCCTTGGAAAGATGGAGAAGGAGCTCAGTACGATTGAGTCTGAGGCCTACAAGCAAGTTCAGACCATCAAGGGAGAAGCGGATGCTCAGGCCACCGAGATTTATGCGTCAGCCTATAATCAGAGTCCAGAGGCTGCAGAGTTTTATGAATTTTCGAAGACGATGGAGCTGTATCCGGAGATGATTGGCGGCAAGAGTACTGTGGTTCTCTCCACCGATAGCGATCTCTTCAAATATTTGAAGGGAATGCGAATTCAGGACTCCGAGGAAGAAGAATAGCCGGGAAGGTATCGCGGGATCTGCCGGGGAAGGTTTCAGTCCGAAAGAGCCCGCAGGTGAGCTGAGACTGACCGGGCGAGGGCATCGAGATCGTAGCCTCCTTCGAGGGTGGAGATGATCTTTCCCTCGCAGTGCTCTTTCGCAGCTCCAACGACGAGCTCTGTGACCCACTTAAAGTCATCCTCCCGGAGGTGAATGTCACCCAGAGGGTCGTCGGTATGAGCATCAAACCCCGCAGAGATAAAGATCAGTTGGGGTTTAAATTTGCCGAGAGCTGGTAACCAGTCCCGCTCAATGGCTTTTCGAAATTCACTTCCTTTTGTTCCGGCTTTCAAGGGGGTATTCACGATATTCGCTCGCTCGATATCGTAGTAACGGTTCGGGTAGTGGGGATGCTGAAAGCTGGAAGCCACCAGAACAGATGGATTGTCCTTGAAGATATCGACAGTGCCATTGCCATGGTGCACGTCAAAATCCAGAATTGCCACCCGGTCGATAGAGTTGTGCTCCAGTGCGGTGGCGGCGCCAACTGCCACGTTATTGTAAAAGCAGAAGCCCATTCCGGCATCGTGCTCTGCATGATGTCCGGGTGGCCTTGCGCATGAGAAAATCCGCTTGGATTTACCGGAAAGAATAAGGTCAACCGCCTGTTCCATTGCCCCGGCAGCCAGTCTCGCGGCGGGGAGAGAGCCTGGGCACAGATGCGTGTCGGGATCGATCATGACGAGCCCGGATGGGGGAGCGCTGGTAGAGATTTTCTCCAGATAGAGGGGTTCGTGGACTCGCTGCAGTGCCTCGGCCGTTACGGGACAGGCTTCGAGATGCTTGAACCCGGGCCATTGGCCGGTTTCCTTGAGGTAGGACAGAACCGACTGTGTGCGTTCGGGTCGTTCGGGGTGACCATCGTGCATTCTGTGCTCATCGTAGTCGGAGTGGCTTAGAAAAGAGAGCATGTGCAAGGGTGGGCTGGCAGGCGAAAATAGTCCACGATTGATTCAGCGGCCTTCCGCTCAGATCGTTTTGTGCATCACCCAGGTAATGAGGCGGGTAGCAGGCAGCCAGTTGCAACATGCCTCGATCCACCAGACCCAGAAACGGTAGCGCTGATAGATTTCAATTGCCCGCCCTTCACTTCCGCGGGTACGCTTCCAGATTCTGAAATCAGGCCCTTGCGCTTCTATGTAATATCGTCGTTCATTTTCGGCATAGTAGATCTCCAGGTAGACGAGGCATTTCCCGACCTGTTTGCGCCGCAGCAATGTATTTGGTCGTTTGGTGGGGTGAGGCACGGGGTGATTTTAGGACAGTAGTTCCGATGGCAAAGGCGAAAGCGTTGACAGCCGTGCATGAGAACAGTTTTTTGAAGTGATGCAGACACGGCGACTCGGAAAGACTCAGCTGGAGCTTACTACCATTGGGATTGGAACGTGGGCGATTGGAGGAGGCGATTGGTCCTTTGGATGGGGAGATCAGGATGAGAAAGAGGCAGTTGCTGGGATTCATAAGGGGATTGAGCTAGGGGTGAACTGGATTGATACTGCGGCGATTTATGGCGATGGGGCCAGCGAGGTGCTGGTGGGGAAGGCCCTCCGGGAGATGCCAGGGTCGGAGAGGCCTCTGGTTGCGACCAAGTGCGGGCGCATCATGCAGGAGGACGCGACGGTCAAGGGGTGCCTGAAAAAAGAAAGTGTTGTCAGGGAGTGTGAAGCCAGCCTTCAGCGACTGGGTGTGGAATGCATCGATCTTTATCAGATTCATTGGCCGGACCCGGATGAAGACATAGAGGAAGCATGGAGTGCGATGGTCGAAATGAAGAAGGAGGGAAAAGTCCGGGAGATTGGAGTGTCGAATCATGGAGTGAAACAGATGGAGCGCTTGCGGCCCATTCATCCTATTGCCTCTCTCCAACCTCCCTACAGTATGCTGAATCGAGAAGTGGAAGAGGATCATCTTCCCTATTGTGGGGAAAACGGCATCGGTGTGATCTGTTATAGCCCGATGGGGAAGGGGTTGTTGACCGGGGCGTTTTCCCGCGAACGTGCGGAAGCACTGTCTGACAAAGATCACCGCAGTAGGGATCCCAAATTCAGTCCTCCACAGCTGGACCTTAACCTCGAGGTGGTAGAGGCCATCAGACCTCTTGCGGAGGATTTTGGACGGCCGATGGCGCAGTTGCCTCTGGCATGGGTTCTGCGGCGTCCAGAGGTAACCTCAGCTATTGTTGGAGTTCGAAAGCCAGCTCAGATTGAGCAGACAGTTGGTGGTGGAGACTGGAATCTCACACAAGAGGA
>DIHT01000094.1 GCA_002420305.1 Akkermansiaceae bacterium UBA5689
AGGGAGAGAAGGTCTGGACGACCCGCCTCACCGATTACACGGTTCATCAGGGATACGGAGCGTCCCCCATGGTCTACCGCTCCCTGCTTCTGGTGTGTGCGGATAACAAAAAGGCTGGAGCAATCTTCGGCCTCAATCGCAGGACCGGAGAGGTCGTGTGGAAGGTAGATCGCCCGCAAATTCCGAATTATACGCCTCCCATCGTGCAAAAGATCGATGGCCGGGACCAGCTTGTGATTTCCGGATGCGAGAAGGTCATCAGCCTTGACCCGATGACGGGCAAGTTGCTCTGGGAAGCCAAAGGCTCGACTCAGGAAACAGTGACTTCTCCGGTGACGGATGGGAAGCGCGTCTTCATCAGCGGGGGATGGCCAAAGAACCATGTTCACGCGGTGGAAGGTAATGGCTCGGGGAAGGTCGTCTGGCGCAATATCAGCAGGGTCTATGTCCCTTCCATGCTGGTGACCAAAGGGCACCTCTACGCGGTGATGGATGGTGGCGCGGCGATGTGCTGGGATTGCCAGACGGGTCAACGAAAGTGGAAAGGCGTTTTAGGCGGTACCTTTTCCGGTTCGCCTGTTCTCGTAGGGGGCGACATACATGTCATCAACGAGAACGGGCAATACTTTAAGTTCAATGCAGATCCCGGAAAATTCAAGATTACCCATAAGGCGGAGATTGGGGACCAGGTTTTTGCGACACCCGTGTTTTGCGGGGGTCGGATCTACGCCCGGGTCGCAGTATTTGAGGGCGATCAAAGGAGAGAGAAGCTTCTCTGTCTCGGGAATCGCCCGAAGGACTAGGGAGTAGTTACTCGAGGCCAGGAAACAGGGGCGCTTGTGCCGCTGCATTCTGACGCTTTTCGAACTCTGAGTCCGTGATGCTGTTCAGAATGAACTTTTCCCCATCTTTTTCCAAGGTGAGGGTTTTGCTGCCATCCTTCTTCTCCTCGATGGTGGCTGATCCCTCGCCCTCTCCTTCGTCATCTGTGATCTGCATGGTGAGCTTGTTTGCCGCTTTATCGACCTTTGTAATCGTATAGGTCGCGGTCTGCTTTTCCCCCATGGCGTGAATTGTGACTGCTCCCTTGTCTACGCTAACGGCCATATTCTGCATCATGGCTTCAATGAGAGGTAGAGCTGCGGCGGCCGCAGGGTCGTCCCCAAGTCCTTTTTGAAGCTCGTTCAACATGGCTTTGGGATCAGGGGCCCATTTTCCAATGAACTTTTTCTCCACGGCACCGCCATCCACCGGCTTTACTGCTGGGGGTTTGGCTGGAGATTCCGCTGCTGGCTGGTTCTTGGCCGGGGCCTTTTTGGCCTGGGCTTTCTCCTCCTCGGCTGTCGCGGGAATAATGGTGATGAAGACGAGGGCAGTGAACAGGGCGTGGACAGGCTTCATGGTGGGGAGAGCTTGAACCGGGACCGGGGGGTGGGGAAAGCACGAATGTTGCCTCCTTGGTGCCGGAATTGCCCCGGTTGAGTGCCCGGCCTTGACCATTCGCCCGGTCTGGGTTGTCTTCACTCGCCGCAAGGATCCGATCCTGCGGGTAAAGGAATGAGGAGCGGTTTTTACTACCTGGCAGCCTTCTTCTGGCTGGGATCACTGGCCGGGGGTCATGCCGAACAGAAGCCCAGAATAGCGGCCTTGAAACTCGAGCCCGGGGAGCGCCTGAAAGTGGACGGCCTCTTGGATGAGGAGGCCTGGCAGCGAGCACCAAAAGGCGGGGGATTCCGGCAATATGACCCTGGCCGGGGAACTCCAGCCACGGAGCGGACAGAGTTCGCAATCGCCTATGATCTTGACCATCTTTATGTAGCGGTTTGGTGCTATGATTCTGAACCCGGTGGCGTAATGGCTCGCTCGATGGTCAGGGACCGCATGTATACAGGCTCAGATTTCGTCTACCTCTTCTTTGATACTTACCATGATCAGCGCAACGGCTACGTCTTTGCTGTGAACCCCACCGGGGCACAGAGTGACGCCCTGATTACCAATAACACGGGAAGAAACTTTTCTTGGGACGGCATCTGGACTTCGAAGGCGGTGATCACGAAGGAAGGATGGTTCGTGGAAATGGCAGTTCCCTTCAAAACCCTGAGCTTTGATCCCGAGGGGACAGTCTGGGGCTTCAACATGTCCCGGAGAATTAGAAGGAAAAACGAATCTGTTCGTTGGACGGGATGGAAAGACGAAATCAAATCTCACAATGCAGTTGAGGCTGGGGATATCACGGGACTAGGAGGCATGCGGCAGGGCCTTGGATTGGAGCTTTCGCCCTACGCGGTGGGCCGGTATGGCAGTGGAGGGAGTGAGGGAGATAGCCTCGGAGGAGACGTAGGGGCAAATATACGCTACCGGGTGACCCCGAGTTTTTCTGCAACCCTCAGTTACAATACAGATTTTGCGGAGACCGAGGTTGATCAGCGGGTTGTCAATTTCAGTCGCTTCCCTCTGTTCTTCCCTGAGAAGAGGGATTTCTTCCTCGAGGATAGCGGAATCTATGATTTTGGCCCAGGAATGCAGAGGAAGAGTCGAGGCCCAACTTTCCTCCCTTATTTCACGAGGAGGATTGGATTGGCCGATGGTGAGATCATCCCGATCCAACTGGCGAGCAAGCTCGCAGGAAGACTTGGGGATTATGATGTCGGATTGACGCATGCCCGGCTGGCTGGTTCGTCCGGGGTGGGCGAGCAGGATGTCTTTGCGGCCCGGGTGACGAAGCAGGTGTTTGCGCAATCCCGGGTGGGAGTGATCGCCACTGGGGGCAATCCTGCCTCCAGCCTGGATAATTATGTTGGAGGGCTAGACTTCACTTACCGGACGAACGAGTTTCTTCAGGACAAGATTCTCGAGGCGAATTTCTATGCTCTGGGAAACTACGTGGAGGCGACCGGGGGTGGCCATGGAACGGATTATGCCTTTGGTGCTCAGGTGTCGTATCCCAACGATCGCTGGGACGGGACCTTGAGTTACATGGAGATCGGATCCAATTTCAATCCGGCCATGGGGTATGTTCAGCGCACTGGTGTTCGCACCGTCTCGGGGCTGCTGCGCCGAAAGGATCGGCCCGGAGGATCTGGGTGGTATCGGCAACTCGCGAGGGGGGCGGATTTCCAAGTGACTTCCCTCACTTCAGGAGGGTTGGATTCGGCCCGATTCGGAGTGGTGCCCTTCAATATCGACTTTGCGAGTACTGATGAATTGTTCCTCCGGATTTCTCATGATGTGGACCGCCCCCTGGAGGGCTTTGATATCGGCAACGTCACGGTGCCCGCAGGCAATTATTCATGGACCAAGGCACGGTTGGAGTATGAGACGACAAGTTCACGCCCAGTTTGGGGAGAGTTCTCGGTGGAAGCGGGGCAGTTCTACGATGGTTGGCGTGCAAAGGCGTCGGCAGAGCTTGAGTGGAATCCGAACCGACATTTTCGGATTAAGGGAACGTATCAATATAATCGGGTGGATCTCGGGGGGGGCGAATTCGACGCCCATGTAGGGAGCCTTGGCGTTAACTGGAATCTCACTCCGGACCTTGGGTGGTCCAGTCTTGTGCAATATGACAGTCTCTCCCGGGAGGTTGGGTTTAACTCAAGAATCCGATGGGAATATCGCCCGGGCTCGACGATCTTCCTCGTCCTCAATCAATCTCTCCTTGCGGAGGACCGCGGACTGGGGCTGGAGCGGTCAGATCTGACGCTCAAGGCGGACGCGACCTTCAGATTCTAGGCCGCCTTAAAATCGTAATTAGAAATCGCGGTCCAGAAGATAGTGGGCGATCTCGTCGAGGCGCGTGGCATTTGGGCCCAGCGCTTCGAGTGCGCTCAGGGCTTTTCCTGTGAGCCTATGTGCTTCCTGCCTGCTCTTTTCAAGACCGAGGATTCCCGGGTAGGTCGCTTTGTCTACCTGAGCATCCTTTCCTGCAGTTTTCCCAAGAGTCGCGGTCGACTGAGTGACATCAAGAATATCGTCGATCACCTGAAAGGCGAGGCCGAGGGACTTTCCGAATTCTGTTAATGCTTTCAACCGCCGGGGTGTCGCGTTGGCGCTCATGGCGCCGAGCCGTAGCGAGGAGGTTAACAGAGCCGCGGTCTTGGCCTCATGAATTTTGGCGAGTTGCGCCTTGGAGAGGTTCTGGCCTTCGGCCTCCAAGTCCATGATCTGTCCCCCGATCAGGCGCCGGGAGTCCGCGCAAAATGCAAGCTCAGTGACGTAGTCGCGGGTCCGGTATCTTTTGCATTCTGGAGTCTGGGCGATGATGGCGAAGGCTTCGGTCAGGATCGCATCGCCCGCGAGGACCGCGACCCCCTCACCGTAAGCGACGTGAGTCGTGGGCTTGCCCCGGCGCAGGTCGTCGTTGTCCATGCAAGGAAGATCATCATGAACCAGAGAGTAAGTATGGATTAGTTCCACCGCGCAGGCTGGAGCAAGCGCCTCTTCGCTGGCGCCACCGCAGGCCTCTGCCGCGGCGAGACAAAGGACGGGTCTCAGCCGTTTGCCACCGGCAAAGACGGGATGGCGCATTGCTCGGTGAACGGTGGCAGGGCGGACGCTTGGCTTAGGCAGAAAGCGGCGCAGCGCGGTATCAACGATGCGCTGTCGCTTCCGGAGGTAGGCCTTAAGGTCGGACACTGATATGAAAATACCTAAAAAGGGGCTTTCCCCAAGCTTCCAATCCTATCCGAGGAAGTCTCTGGCCTCATGTTTAGGTTCCGTTCAGATTAATTCTGCGATTTGAACCGCATTTAACGCCGCCCCTTTTCTCACCTGGTCTCCAACGACCCAGAGGGCAAGGGCGTTGTCCATCACGAGATCCTTACGGATTCTTCCTACGAGGCAGTCGTCCTTTTCCGTTGTGTCCAACGGGGTAGGGTAGAGAGCCTCGGATGGATTATCCACTACCCGGATCCCGGGGCATCCTTGGTAGGCGAGGCGCGCTTCCTCTACGCTGGGGGCCGTTGTGAACTGGGCAGTCACTGATACTGCATGGGACCGGTAGACCGGGACACGCACGCAGGTGCAAGTGACCTTCAGGTCAGGCAGGTCGAGAATTTTGCGGCTTTCATTGACCATCTTCAGTTCTTCCCTCGTGTAGCCGCCTTCGACAAACTGGTCGACATGGGGGATGACGTTAAAGGCGATTTGTTGTGGGTAGACCTCTTGTGGGATCTCGGCCTTGCCCTCGGTGAGTGCCTGAACTTGGCCATCCAGCTCCTCGATGCCGGCCTGTCCGCTTCCCGAAACGGCCTGATAGCTGGAGGCAATGATGGAGCGTAACCCGAATTTCTGGTGCAATGGATTTAGACCCATCATCGTAATAATGGTGGTGCAATTCGGATTGGCGAT
>DIHT01000009.1 GCA_002420305.1 Akkermansiaceae bacterium UBA5689
GTATTTCATGGGAGGGTTATAGTAGGGGCCCTGTCCGATCAGGACTTCATAGTGGTCGAAACCTGTCGGGGTGGACCTCAAATGCCATTTGCCCAGCATTGCGGTCGTATATCCTGCTCCACGAAGGATCTTGGGAAAAGTTTGCTGCGTTCCATCAAAGGTATTCCCATTACGAATAAATCCATTCAAGTGGCTGTATTTGCCCGTCAGTATCACCGCGCGGCTCGGGCCACAGATCGAATTGGTGACATAACAGCGGTTAAAACGCATCCCCTCATTGGCGATCCGGTCCATATGAGGAGTGGAAATCCGCGAAGGGTCGTAGGCGCTGAGAGCCTGCTCACAATGATCATCAGTAAAAATCAGGAGAATGTTTGGTCGCTCCGCACCCCACAAAGGCATACCGCAGAGCAGGAGAAGCAGGGTCAGTCTCATCATTGGATCAGGACGCCAGTCCCCACCCCAAAAGTCAAAGGTCAAATAGATCCCGCCCCAATCTACCGGGCAAACTGGTCTACGGCACAGCTACAGCTTACTTGCGTCAACAATGACATGTTTAATCGAACGCCGCAGATAGGTATAGGTGATATGGATTTTCCCATCCCTACTCTGGATTACCGCAGGGTAGGAGAATTCTCCCTTCTGGCGTTCCAGAGTCATCACGGGTTCCCACTCCTTTCCATCGTTGGAAACTGCAACATTCAGCATTTCGCGACCGGCAGGCCGGGAGCCTCTGGTCGTATGGTTATAGACCAGCAGCTGTCGGCCATCCATGAGAGAGACCGCATCTGTCCCGGCATTTGGATTGGGTAGATTTGTCCCGGTCATCGCCCCCCACGATTGACCTCCATCACCAGACCAGCTCTGGGTAATCACTCCCTGTCTACTGCGACAGAGGATCTGCATCCTCCCGTCTCCATACTCGAGAATACTCGGCTGTATCGCACCAAAAACTTTGCCCGCTGTGGATTGGGCCAACAACCTCCCAAGTTTCTCCCAAATCCCTTGTTCGCTCGAAGTGCACACGCCAGCCATTATGTTCCGAACTACTCCCGCACAAAATCGACCCGTCTTTCAGCTGAATTGGCTTATTCTTCACCGGACCGAGGAGGTGCCCAACCTTGGGATCCTTGCCCAGCTTCCGCCGATTCTTCCACGTTATCCCACCGTCAAAGGAACTCATCATGACACCCCACCAGCGACTCGGACTGGGACCAACCTTATAAAAGAGAATGAGCGGATTCTGCCCGCCTCCTTCAACCAGTCCTCCCGACTTGAACAATACCGGATTCCAGCAGGGATACTCCCGGTCTTCTCCCTCTGCTCCACTGGCCACCTTAACTGGCTTCCCCCATCCCTCTCCCGTATTCCGCGAAAGCCAGATCCCGACATCTGTGTTCTTTTCATGCTTTCCCCCAAACCATGCTGCCACCAACCCACTTTCAGTTTCTACGATGGTGGAAGCGTGACATTGCGGCGTGGGCCTATTTTCCAGTGAGTAGATGAGAGAGGCCCCAAGAAGTGCACCGCTTCCTATCTTACCAGGCTGTGGAATTTCACCGGCTTGAACTATCGTTCCCGAGAGGCACAGAAAAATCATCGCTGGAAGGGTCTTCATCGGCACAAAACCTCACCCTTCGAACACTCGTTGTAAACGTCTATGAACACACTGGTACTCTCCATAGTGCGATTACCCAAAACCGAGGATCAGGGCTGTCCAGGGCTTCCACCCTGGCGATCACTGGCCTTCCAACGCTCGGGATCACTGGGCTCTCCCTCGGCGGAGGGACTCGTGAGAACCAATGAATACCCCTTCCCATCAGCACTGCTAGGCCAGGGGTCCTCGTCATCATAGGTCACCGAAGCAATTTCCTCTCCATTAGCCGCACGAATCACAATGCTTTCACGACCATTCCCAAGATTCCCCTGGTAGGTAGTCATCACCGTGCATTGAGGATAGCGGTGAGACATTCCGTTCATGTTACGCGCAATAACTACCCGCTTTCCCGGATCGACAATCCGTGAGGATGCCAGGAAGAAATAAATTCCCTCCCTGCAATACATTCCCGTTAGATCTACGGCGTCCGAGGCGACATTGAGAAGCTCGAGAAACTCGAAGTCACTTTTCTGGGTCAATCCTATTGCTCTCGCACTCTCATCCGGCTCTCGCGGATGGTACATGACCTCCGAGATCAGCAGGTCTCCTTTCCCCACCGGCCTCACCTGCTGGGAGGAGTCCAGTTCCCTATCCAACAAGGTTCCCCATTGATTTTCCGATAGAATCCGAGCCTTGATCCTGTCGCTGCCCTCCAATTTGATCACCGTCCCCAGGACTTCATTCCCCAGCGACAGTTCAGGCAGAAGCAACAGGTCTGAGCTGCGCTCCCGTTCATTGACCAACCTGATCGCCAAGACGTTCTTTCCTCTCCTGAGCAGCGTCATGTGCTTGGTAATATCAAGGGTAAGCCAGCGCACGGCCACGTCATCAGGCCTCGAGAGCGCCTTCCCATTCCACTTCAAAGGACCGGACACATTCTCTCTTCCTACCTCGACTCCATTCAAATGCGCTACGAAACCATCCTCGACCTTGAGTCTCAGTGTCAGAAGGTCTCCAGCCGGGGCCTCCAAAAGATCAAAACTATATCTCGCCAGCACAGTCGTTCCCTTCCCAAACAGATCTTCCTCGACGTCGACTCCGATCAGCTCCCGGTAGTCTTCCCGCTGATCGTAACCTATTCCTCCCTTACCCTCGCGCCAGGCAAGATCTTCGAAGCCTGGACGGGTCCACTCTTCACCAAGGGGACCTTCTCGAGGAATATCGATTCGGACCGGACTATCCTCCCCCACAAGAATTTTGCTGACCAAAGTATCTGCCTGGGCCATCAGGCTGCCAGCACGGACTCCCTCTCGCTCCATGGGATCAAGGCCATCCATACGAAAATAGACTACGCCGCTCTCTGCCACAAAGGTTCCACCTTTCTCTCGCCTTATGAGCCGGGGAGCCCGCACGGGGTTAAAGAGCGGAGCCTCAACTAATTCCCTCGCCGGAACTCCCCGCGGAAACCGCATTGCTGCGGCAAGCTGTTTCGGAACCAGCTCAGCTCGCTTCTCAAGCACATGCTCGAGCCATGTAATCGCTTCCGCCCAATTCTGCTTGGTCTTTACTGGTTGCTCTGCCCGCCACCCCCACCGGGCACATTCTGCCAGCATGGCCCTGCCCACTTCCTGCGCCCGATGGCGGATGCGGGCTAGATTTGCCGAACGGGATAAAATTCCTCCAACCGACAACACCTCCTCGGCCCGGGCCCTGAAACGGGCACAATACCATTCCACCGACGTCAGTTGCTGGTGCAGCCATTGAGGATTAAACTGGTCATAACTGGCCCCTGCCAGAAAAGGCCCCACCCGATTGATCTCAACGGTTCCTGGTTCTGCCGCAAGGCTATGCTCGGAGTCGTGACAGAAAAAATGAAACCCCTCTCTTCCGTTTCTCCGCCAGATGGAAAACCAGTTGTTGGTGGCAAAGTTCCCTGCAAACTGAGTGACTGGGCCATCGAAATTACCGGTCAGAAAAATGACCAACATGTAGTCGATCAAATTATCAACGTTGAGGTACGACGGAAGAAGAGGATCAGAAACCCCATTCTCATTGAGCCCCTGAAGTCTTCGAAGAAGGTGAAGTCTCCCTGCCTGCGATTCCTCCCTCGCCATTGCATTCGCAATCGTCCACAACTGGCGCCATCCTTGGTCTTTTCCGTCAGTAGCACGCCCATCACTGCTGGGCTTGGCCTTTAGGACATCAAATTCCTCATCCTCACCTCCAAAATAGCGGGCTCCATAGGAAGCCTCAGCGTGTTCCTGAGTCTGGTAGATTCCCCAGTAAAGACCATTGAGGTAAAGGTGATAGTATCGACTTCGAGTATAGGGCTGCCCCAAGTCCCTCTGGCAATCCCGCGAAAACACGTCCCGCACGAGAGTGTGGTGAGTGGAATCACTGTAGTGATACGAATAGTTCTGAGCCGTCCGCAGGTCGATATCATCAAAACGACGGACTCCTTCGTCTCCAAAAAGGGGATAATCCAGCTCCCCGGCCCCATAGTCCTTTCGGAAGTACAGGCGATACCCGTGTTTCTGACAGGCCGCCGATCGACTGTGCCCTCCGCGCACCCTGATACCCGCATCGATCTGGAATCCCGGCTCCCGCCCCTGAGGGTCGATCAACTCCACAGAAACCGGGCGTTCCCACTTCCGACCCCGCCCCTCAGGTTTGACATGAATACCGGTCCTGGAATCGAAAAAGTGCCTCTTGTCGGTAACGATGGAAATCGAAGGAAGGGCCAGCAACGCGCTTTCAAGCTCCTCTGGCTGCGCGTCCAGAGTCTCCGGGGAAGCCATCGCATACTTCACGATGACGCCCTCCTCATCCATGGAATCCTTTCCTGCGATCCGAGCAAAGAAGGGATTGACCTTAGCCTCGTAGTGAGTTGGCCAACCCTCGGGGCGAGCAGACTGCCTCATTACCTGAGAGGGAAAGATGTAGCTCGCTGTATCGATGTCCGTAGAGAGGTGATTCTCTTTCCAGGCCATGACCCGCAAAATAGATGTGGAATCAATCACGATTGGAGCCTCGTAGATCCGTCCCTCTTGGGGAGAGGGAGGAGATCCATCCAGCGTGTAGCGGATCTCCGCTCCCTCAGTGGCGGAACGCACCTCCACCTTGAATGGCTTTTGATAAAACCCTCGGTCCACGCTGAATTTCGTATCCTTGACCCTTGGCCGAACCGAAGGCGCATCATTTATGGCACCTGGCGTCGAACGGGAGAAAATTGTCAATTGGTCTCCCACAAGTCGCTCCCCCTCGAAGAGATAGCCACACGATTGACCTTTGCCCACAGAGGGCAGGGATGGCGAAAATTCCTGAGTAATCTTCTGTTCCTCCATTAACACCAGAGCCAGATATTCTCCCTCGGATTTCAGCTTGAAATTCGCATGGGGAAATCTGGCATTTCTCCGATCCTGCCCGGAAGCGAAGACAACGAGAAACTGTCCCGGCTTTAAACGAGCTTCCGGCAGCTGCCACTTGGTCAGGCTCTCCGGATCATCCGTCAGGCAAAAAAGGCCAAGCTCTATCTCACTATCCCCTGCATTATAGAGTTCGATCCAGTCACTCCTCACTCCGTTCTCGTCCAGATAGCCGTGCTCTGTGCCCGGCATGACCTCGGAGACAAGAAGCCCAGCCCGTAACGAGGGGAGCAGAAGAAAGCAGAGTCCTACAGTAAGGATTCGGGAAAATATCATTCGTAAGAAACTGATAGTGACAGTGCTGTTTCAAGAACAATGCGCAGAACCAAGAGTTTTCCCGCGCGAATCCAGTCCATTTGACCTCCCGAGCTTTCTCGGCCATGGAGTGCTACGCCCTCCCCACGCCAACGTTCACCCGGTTCAGTCAGATAGCGAACGAGCTCAGGACCCTCTCTTGCTCTTACCAATTCTGGCAAGATACTCCCGTGGCTCAGCCTCTACCTTTCCCTTGCACCCATTGCAGCAGACAGCGACCGAGATGAGGGCCGTCGATGCCTTAGTAATCTTACGACCGCTGACAGGACACTGACCTTTGGCAGTTTTTGCCACCTTGGAAAGAAAGGAGACCGGGTCTTTTTCGAACTTGTCCAAGCACTTCTGGCAACAGAAATCGATCTTCACTGGAACTGCAATACGCCCATCAGCAGGCCTGCCCTTTACCGGACAGGATGTATTGACCGAATCACAAAGGGCAGAGGTGAAGGTCAGAATTAAGGTAAGCGTGATGAGGGAAATGATTGTCATGGTCGTGTGTCGACGGGGCTTATGTCCCCTAACAACAAAACCATTACCTTTGCTTATATCCCTGTCAACGGCCTACACGGCAAGTAACCCCATGCTGCAGGAATATACCTGTGGGCTAATTCTGCCAGATACTCATCAGGGTTTTGCCACAAAAATAGTGCCCTGGTCCCCGGTCTCCGTATCAAAAATTATCACTCGCCCATCAAGAGTTCCCACTGCCAGCAGGGCTTCCCAGCATGCACAGGAAGAGATCGTGGGAGCCTCAGCACCAGTCTCTGACACAACCTTGAATTCCTGAAGACGCTTCTGATTATCAGCATTAAACTGTGCGATCACTCCGCCCGACGTCGTTGCAAAGAATCCCCCAGGGCCCTCCATAAATCGCAGGACAGGGTTATCGAACTTGGCGCGATCGGCAATCTTCTTCCCGTTCTCAGACCCCCATGCAAAGAGGTGCCCATGGTCTCCCGCAGAGAGCACTTCTTTTCCATTGGCGTGAAACGCGATTCCTCTAACCGCTTCGGAGTGGCCAGAGAACGTGCTCACTCTTTTGCCTGTAGTCACCTCATAAACCTTGGCGGTCTTATCCCTGCCCGCAGTGGCAATCTGGCTTCCCTCCCGGTTCCAACTGAGAGCGGTGAGCCAGTCAGAATGCGAGGAGACTGCCAGAGCCTCAGTCCATGTTTCTGTTTGAAACAGTCGCAGTTTCCCGTCAACCCCCCCGAACGCAAGAGCCCTTCCATCAGGACTGAAATCAACTGCCAGAAGGGTGTCATCTCCCCGAAATGGCGTAGCGAGTACTCGCCCGGATTTGGCATCAAAGACCCTGACCTCTCCCGCCTGACCAGGGTCCCCGGTTGCAGCAGCCAACATGTTTCCATCCGGAGAGAGAGCTAGCCCATAGCTCCTCTGCCCGTTGTTTGGAATCCGATCCAGCAGAGACCCCCCGTTGGGGTCCCAGACCAGGATTTCATGATATCCTCCAGTGTATAGTTTCTGGCCCTGAGGGCCGAAGACCATGGCAGTCACTCCGAGCGGACGTGGGTATGATGGCGGCGCTCCCGGATGGTCCCGCAACGGAATGATCGCAGAAAGCAGAGCACCAGGATCCTCTCCATCATAGCTCGCTCCCTCAACAATCCACCGACGGATAATATTAATTTCCTGATCTCCAAGAGGGTCCGCGTCGACAGGCATACGCTCCTCCTCGTCATCCGTCGTCACACGATGAAAGAGCTCGGTCTCGAGGTCCCCGGGCTCAAGCTCCTTGCGGAGCTGCTCATAGGTATCAAGCCGATACTTTCCTTTTGCTTTTCCCTCCTTGTGACACGCCACACATTGCCGCTGCAGAATAGGAGCCACCTCGCGGGAAAAACTCACAACTTCTGCGGAGGCTAACGCCGAGAAGCAAAAGGCGAGACAAGTAAGAGCGCGCTTCATCCCGGCTAGTGCTGGAAAAGGAATTCACTCTTATTGAGAACAATCCAAAGAGTATCCTCAAGAGCCGTAGTGGCATTCTCTGCCCCTCGGATATACTGCAGATGGAGGGCCAACTCCTTGTCCCCCGGCGGCCGACACAGAGCAGAGAAATATAGTTTTCTCACAATCTCTTCCTCATTCAGCCCCTCACGAATCCACTGATGCAGATGTCCATCTTTCGCGGTGATCATATCATGAATGAGCTGGCCGTTATACATCTGCAGTGCCTGTCCCAGGCTCGATTCATCACCGCGCTCACATTCACAGATGGTCTGGCGCTCGGGCTGCCCAAACACCTTCATGAACTCTACTTCTCCAATCCTTCCGCGATTGTGCGCCCTGAGATCAGGCGCAGGAAGTTCAGTCGCTCTGAGCTCAGGAGGCACCCCTTCGAATTTCATCGGCCGACCGGTCACTACGCCCAGAGCATCAACTAACTGTTCTGCCGTGAGCATCCGAGGCTGGTAGTGGGAAAAATAAGTTCGGTCATCCCTGTTAAATTGGTCGGTCTCAGAAGCAGCCTGATACGTGTTACTATTGAGAATAACCCGGAGAAGGTGCCGCCGATCATATCCGCTCTGACGAAAATCCTGCGCCAGCGCTTTCAGCAGGGGAGGATTACTGGGCGGGTTGGTATCCCTGAAATCATCGAAGGGCTCTACGATTCCTCTCCCGAGGAGGTAGGACCAGATTCTGTTGGCCTCAACTTGAGCAAAGAAGGGATTGTCCTCCCCTGTCAACCACTCGGTAAATACATCCCGCCGATCAAAGGATTGTTCCACTTCCATTTCGCCAGCCTTTGGAGCCCACGGCTTCATGGTTTCTCCGGTCGCCGGGTGAGAAACCTCCCCATCCTGTCGGCTGTAAACGATCAGCTCCTCACCCTTGCCGGTCTTTTTACGCTCCACGCGGTTGAAGAACGCGGCAAGTCCGTAGTAGTTGTCCTGCGTCCAGCGCTCAAAGGGATGATTGTGACACTTTGCACATTGAATTCTGGAGCCTAGAAACAACTGGGCCGACGTCTCCATCGCATCAAAGGTATTCCCTGCAGCCCTGTAGTAATTGGCAGCAGGATAGACGAGACTGCTTCCTCTGGCGGTCAGGATCTCCCGAGCGAATTCATCATAGGGCATGTTAGAGGACACCGCATTCACAAGCCACCGGCTGAGCTTGAACACCGACGCCTGTCCGATCTGTTTTTTCGATACGCGCAGAAGGTCTCCCCATTTCTGGGCCCAGAAAGAGGCATGATCCTCGCTCTCAAGAAGAGTGTCGATAAGGAGAGCGCGCTTTCGAGGATCCCGGTCCTCAACGAAGTGGCCGATCGCCTCTGCGGAAGGAAGTTGGCCGGTTACATCCAGATACACCCTCCGGACGAATTCCAAGTCTTCGCTCTGCTGGCTTGGAGCAAACTGCAGCTGCCGTAATTTTCGATAGACATGCTCGTCGACGTAGTTGGCAGGTTTACGATCGGCCCATTCAAATCCATCAATCTTCTTCACGAAGGTCAGGCTCGTGCTTTCGATAAATTCGAGGTAGCGAGCGATGACGGCCACTCCTCCCCGCTCAACTCCACTCACCAATCCTTGCCTCGAAACCTCCGCCACCTTGGTGTTGGAGCTCTCAAAGACTGCCAGATGCGTGACATCTCGCCTCGTCCCATCGCTGAACTTCGCCTGAACGGAGAATTGCTGGTTCGCATCGGGAAAATGCAGAACCCGGGACTCAGAGGGATAAATTTCGATCCCGGTGCAGACGCTCTCCTCTCCCTTGCGGAGGGCCGCTCCCTCCGCGATCCATGAGCGAAGGAGAGCATATTCCTCGCTCCCCTTATCCAGTTTTTTTCCTCCTTCGTGACTGACGGCCGTGGTCGGTTTGAGCAACAACAGACTTTTGTCAGGCTCAATGGGATTCGTCCTGCGCCCCAATTCCTCGCTGACCAGCGTAAGCCCATCAAGGGCGGGATCAAAGGCACGAAGTGAGAGTCGGAAGCTTCCCTTCCCATGCGGCGATCCGTGACAGGAACCGGCACTGCACCCAAGACGGGAAAG
>DIHT01000181.1 GCA_002420305.1 Akkermansiaceae bacterium UBA5689
CTGCATCTCACCGATCGCTCCTGTAACATCTCCCTGTCCAAGCCTCTGGGCCGCCTCGGCCGCAGAGGGCTGCGCAGCAGCAGCGACTTCCGCCGCTGCGGGATTTCCCAAATCCTGTGCTACATCCTCTAAAATTCGAGCCAACGACTCTTGTCGATTCTGTAGCTCCTCGAGGGCTCCCGCCTGAGGCTCCAGCTGGGCCTGCGCTTCCGCAACTTCACCTTGAGCCTCTTCGATCGCCGCCAGAGCCTCTTCCAGAGAGGCCTGCTCCGCCCCCGAATCTACCCCGAGCTGTTTCTGCAATTCCGCTATCTTTTGATCGAGTTTGCCACGGGCGTCCTGCAGAGCCTTCAAAGCCTCGCCCTGCTGAGGTTGAGCTCCCAGAGGATCGGTCTCCTTCAGATTTGACTCTGCAGCTTCCATTGCTTCGGAGGCCTTTCCCAGATCCTCGGCAGCTTCGGGAGCTGGGCCTTCCGTCTGAGCCTCCAGCTCCCCTGCCCGCTCGCCCAGCTGCTCCTGACGCTCTGCCAGCTTCTCGGAAGTCTCCCCGGCCGGCTGAGCGATTTCGTCAATCGTATCTTCCTGCAATTCCTGCTGACCCGTAATCACCTCATCTAGGGTTCCGCGTATTTCCTGCAGGGCGTTTAGGTCCTGTCTTGCCTTTTCCAAGGCCGCAACCTGCTCCTCTAACTGCGCTTCTGCTTGTGCGAGCGCATCAAGAGCTGCCTGCTGAGCTAACGAATCATTCTCTCCCCTCGCGAGGGACTGCTGCGAGGCTTCCATCTGTTCAGAGGCCTCTTCAATAGCCCGCGCCGCTTCCGGAGCGGCCGACTGGGCCTCATTTGCGAGCTTGCTGGCCTCTGCCTGTAAACTCTCCTGCTCAGTCGCCAGCTCCTGCTCCAACTGCTGCGTCTCCCCCTCCTGCTCAGCTCGAGCACTTTCGATCTTAAGTATTTCCTCAGTCGCTTTCAGGTCCTGGACCTTCGCTAGCAATTCCTTGAGGTGCTCCAGTTTATCGAGGGGCACCTCCTCGACGAACTCCGCCTTCTCGATTTCCTCAATCAACGCTTTCCGCGCCTCTTCCAGCAGGGCGAGAGCCTTGCGCTCAGGCGGCAGAGCTTTCTTCTTGAGACTCTCCGGGCTACCCGGCTCAGCGAGGACGGCCCTGACTTCCTGCATCGGCGGAACCGACTTAGCCAGAGTTTCTGCCACCCCTGAAGTGATCTCCGACAATTCCTGCCTGAGAAAATCCGTGCGATCCACCAATTCCGCCTGAGCCCGCTGCAGTTGTTCTGCCCGGCGTTCATCACTGAGCTCGGGGCCATCAATACCTAGGCCCTCCCTCACCTTCTCAATTTCCTTGGCCAGGCGCCGCCGGGTGGTTTCCAGCTGGTTTGTGATCGATATCTGTTGCTCCGGCCGGGCTGTTTCAAGACGCCTCTCAAGGCCGGCCACCTGTTGCTCAAGACTCTGAACCCGTGTATTTTTCAGAACCAGCTCCTCCGCCTCTTCCCGTTCCTCATTATCAAGGTCATCGGTTTTTCGAATGATCTCTTTCTCTCCCACAATCAGTTGGTCAAGTTGCTCTAATCCCCTGAGAAGTTTGTCCAGTGGGTCTCGATCCGGCTGCAAGATCACAACCAGACGCCACATGGCATCACGGGCGCTTTGTTCATAACCAGCCGCGCTCATAAGGCGGTTGCTTTTGAGATCAAGAAGGGCTGACTGCAGGGCCGAAGACAGTTTCTGTTCCGCCACGAAGGCAAGCGCCTCGGCAGGGCGATTTTCCAGGGATCCCGCAAAAGACTCTTCCATCGACTCAAGAGCGGAAAGAACAAGGTCTACCTCCTTCAGTAGCGCCTCCTGCTCCGTCTCCTGTAGACGCTGAGATATCGCGAAGTCATTCCGGCGACGACCCGCCGAGGGTTTTCGGGAGGCCATGATCAGGGCCACTGCCTCATGAAGATTTGCAGACTGGCGGTCCCCGAGCTCCTGCATCCGTTCTGCCAGCTGGTAAAGCGCAAGCTGACGCTCATACTCAAGAAGAACCTGCCGCATCTGATAGGATGCTGACTTCTGGCCCGCATAAGCATTAAGAGCCTCCACTCTTCTACCGGGCGCATTAAGGCCCGTCCGAGCCGCGTTCAGCTGGCCCACAATCTCAGGCATGAGATCGCCAGAAACATTGCCAATGACCTTTTGAATTCCTGAAAGGATTTCGACATCGCTGCCTTTCAGGTCATTGCGCCCAAATTCGTCAACCAGTTCCGCAAGCAGAGCTGCACTGGTCGCAGTCGAGTCTTCGATCCGCTGCTGGCCCTGCTCCTGGTTAAGAAGGTCTGTTTCCCCAGGAAGCAACGCGGCAGGGAGAAGCAGGCCGCAGCTCATAACGGCCCCCATTCTCAAGGCACAAAATCTAGCAAACATTATTCCTGCTTCCTTTCTATTTCTGTCTCCCGCCCTTCGAGGCTTTCAGCCCTCGACTGGTCACTGCGTGTACGTATCCAATCGGCGAGGGCGGCGTTAAGGCGATCCTGATCACTGGCAGCTCTGTCGATTCTCCTGAGTGAATCTCCTGCCCGACTTAGCAGATCATCCCTCTTTTCGCGAGGAGTAACAACCTTGAGAATGCGAGAAGCGCTCTTGCCCTCTTTTGTCCTGTCACTCTGATCGTAAGCCTCAACCCAGAATTCGATTTCATCTCCAACGCCCAAAGGCGGCTCGATCAGTTCCAGCTTCCATTCAAAATTCTCGGATATTCTGACGGCTCCCGGTTTTGGTAACGGCATGGCAACAAGCCTCTGTTCGCCCTCTTTGCCGACTTGGTAGCTGAGAGCAACCCGGTCGACTCCAAAGCGGTCTTCCGCCTCATAGCTCACCAATACCCGGGCCTTGGCAGTCACTAACTCTCGCTGCCGTGAAGGCCTTACCAGTCGAACCTTGGGCGGCTCATCGCTAAGCACATCCACACGATAAACGGTAGCATCTCTTGACTCCATCCCCTCCTCATCCTGGAGCTCCACGGTAAATCCTGTGAGACCCCCCAGAACGGGCAGGACGACCTCCGCAATACGCGGATTCTCGGCGGTTACGACCGCCTCGGTTAAGGCTTCCTGTAATTCCCCTAACAAGCGGACAGACGCATTGGCGAGAGGCTGGCTTGCGGTGATCCTGAGAAGAAGCTCGCTTCCCGGGTAGAGCAGAAATTCTCCCGGGCGATGTTCGCTGGAAGGCAGATTCATATAATCCGGGTAGCGCTGCTCACCAGCCAACTCCTCTACCGACGGGCGAGGCAGGGCTATCACCGATTGGCGGTCACTTCGCCCGTCCTTGATTGCGATCTGGAAAGTGAACGATTCCTGAACGTTCTCAAGAGTCGCAGCATATCGATTTCCCCCGCTGCCGCGTTCCATCCGAACAGTTCGACGGCGCCCGGAAGCATACCGAATTCGAAGGGATCCCTCCTCGGGCTGGTAGCCTTGCACCTCCGCCTCAAGAACCACGCTATCTCCAATCCCAATTCTGAGATTCTCCGACGTCCAGACTATGTAGGTAGCCCTTGGAATTGGCACATCGGAGAGAAAGGCACGTTTCAATAGGTTCTTTGTAAGAGAGCCTCCGAGCTGATAGCCGCCCCCCGCGAGGGCCCCGAGCAGGAGAAGCATCACGAGCACACGTTTCAGGCGCTGGGTCTTAACGACTTTCGTCAGCCTGCGAGACCCGGCGTAGGACGCCGTATCCTCGACCATGCGATCTACCATGCGCTGGGCGGAACCACCGGGCACGGTCGCCTTTCCTTGTGCAAACTGCACCGAGGCAATCAATCGACTCCGGAACCCCGGGTCCTCTTTCTCGACCATCAGGGCCAGGGTCTCCTCATCACGCCTCTGGGTCACCAGCGCCACCAGAGCCCGAAGGAGCAGGAACGCCACCACCAACCCCAGCGCGATGAGAGTCCCCGTCCGGGTCTTGAGGGGGAGTTCAACCAGCCAGTCTACGGCGGGGATCAACGCAAGACCGAGAAGAGCTGCGATCAACGCCACCGCAAGGCGGCGCATGAATTCCACTCGGACCAACTTCCGGCGCACCCTGCCCAGTTTCTTCCGCAGCTGGCTTCCCGGTTCATTGGGAGCAGCGTTCTGGTATAATGCCGAGGAATCCTTCATTTACTTCAACTCCGAGATCTTGCGAACGATCCACTCGGCAGCAAGGATCAGGATAATCAAACCGAAAAGCAGGGGAGAGGACCAGAGCTCTATCTCCCTGAGACTGGTCAACTTGGCACTCCGATCCGTGATCGCAGCTGGCAGCTCCTCAAGTCGGGCAAGTGGAAGGTAGGCTCCACCCGTGTCCCGGGAAAGATCTCGGAGCAGTCCCTCGTTCAAGGAGGCTCGGGCATATTCACGATTATTATCCGCAACGGTGAAGTCCAATGTCGCAATCTCATCCCCGGCCACGGCAAGTCGGTAGTTTCCGGGCGGGCCAGCGGATAATTCCGCTCGATACATCCCTGGCTGACTAGGAATAGCACGAAGGATCACATCCTCTCGACGGTCCGGGTCATCTCCTGCCGCAAGGACCGCTTCAACCCGCTCATCTTCCCGGGGATCCCAGCTCGCCGTGAAGAGCCTCGCATACACCTGCACCCGGTCTCCCTGCTCAAAATGCCGGCCATTAGAGCGCAGGGTAACCCTTGGGGCCTCGGTAAGAAGTCGAGCTCCTGCCATACGCTGGATAATCTGGCCCCATAGAATAGTATGATAACGATCACCAACGTTCCGGCGGAACCGCCAGAAATTATCCGTCCCGACAAAAAGAACCTCCCCAGCGCCATAACGATGCAGGGCAAGCACGGGAGCTACGCCCGTTGCGGAATCCTGATCAGGGCGGGTCAGGAGGACCTCGGCCGCAGGTTTCGCGCGCTGCACTCCTGCCGCCCAGTAAATCGGGGGCAGGTTGCTCCAGAGTGCTTCGCTGGCCTCGGGCTCGTCCCCGAGCCGGAGCATCACGCTTTCCCGCCCTGCCGGCGTAAGACTAAGCCGGAGCGGGCGAGCTGAAAGAGACTTGGCCGACCCAAGGGATGCCCCTGCAAGTTCGACCGGCAGGAGCTGCTCCAGTTCCGTCCGCGCAAAGGCCGACGGCATAAACCGTTTGCCTGCAATCACAGTCAAGGCTCCCCCTGCAGTCGCCACATAGTCCCCCAGCAGGGAGAGGCGGTCCTCCGTGAGAAGGCGGGGGTCAATATCACCGAGCAAGATCAGATCAAAATCGAATAGATCCTCAGCCCGGGCAGGAAACTGCTCTAGATAGGGGCTCCCGGGAATGCGAGCTACTTCCCGGTCTCCCTCGAAGAGAAAACAGGACAGATCCACCCGTCGCTCCCGAAGCAGCATGGCCTCCAGATACTTGAATTCCCAGCGTGGCGCCTGATCCAGCAGGAGCACCTTCAGACGGCGATCGACTACGCGGAGACCAGCGCGGCCGGTATTGTTCTCAGCCAGGGCCTCGACCCCATTATCAACCTCAAACCGGGCTTCCATGACGTACTCCCCTTCCTGCTTTGGAACAAAGAGAGTGGTAACCTGTTGAAGCCCATCCGCCTCTATCCTCACCTTTTCCTCTGCCACATCTACTCCCGATAAAGAAAAGACAATGCGGCCAGAGTCTCCCCTCATCCCCTGCGTCCGGAACTTCACGGTGACCGGCACGGCATCATCGGCTAACAGAACTTCCCGCACCTCTACCTCTTCCACCGCAACATCCCGCATCTTGGGGTCTCCCACCCCAACGGTGTAGAGCGCAACCCCGGACTCCTTCAATTGGCGAGCTACCGCACCAAGCGATACGCCACTATTCTGGCCCCCATCAGAAACTACCAGCACCCCTGCAAGAGGCGCTCCACGATAGCGCTCGAGGACCTTACGGACGGCTTCTCCAACGGCCGTTTTTTCGCCTGCGGCAACCAAAGGAAGCTCGAGTTCCTCCCACTCCCGCAGAGAACTCCCATGAAAAGTAAAGGTGGGAACACGCATATCCTCCTTCAAAGACCGGAGCATTTCCTGCCCGTCCGGAGAGGCAAAGGCTCCCTGCGCCTTCTGAAGTCGACTCACCCCGTCCGATTCCCGAAGGGACATACTTCCACTTCGATCCACAAGGATCGGCAGGGTTCGTGGCACCTCTTTCTCCAAGGTCAGAACAACAACCGGTTGCAGGAAGATCGCAATAACGAGACCAAGAAAAATCATCCGCAACGTGGCCAGAAGGAACCGCCTGCCATCCGGGAGTTCCCTGGGACTCCTGCGATAAAGCTCCCACGATAGGAATGAAAGCCCCCCCATGAGCACCGCAGCAAGAATCCCCCACTGGGCCGTTTCCCAGCGGAGGGACCAGTCAGCAATCCCGTCTACCTCGCCCACGTCGAGGCCAAGAGCCCTCATGATCCAGCGTGTCATCGTTTAGGCGGTCTCCTCCTTTCCATCACTTTGAGCGGCTGAACCATTGCGCGAGAACGATTTCGATGCCCGCAAACACAATCACGACAAGAAGAAGAGGCCACCAAAGCTCCGCCCCCTTGCGCTCTTTTCCAAAGGAGCCCTGATTGCTATCGGAATCCCATCGGAAAAGCTCCACGGAGGCTCCAAGGCGCTCAAGCTGCTGCGAGCCGAGCACCTCAGGGTTCGACTCACGCTCACTGGGGCGCACGGAAAAAAGCACAGGCTCAGCCTCACCCTCAATCGCAACCTGATAGGCTCCCGCACGATCGGCACGATCAAACTCAAGAACGGAGCTGCCTTCCCCTTCCGAGAGAGTGGTCAGATACCCCAAGGCTTCCGGATCCCTCATCTCGTAGACCGTTGCCGGACGACCAGCCAGAGCAGCGCTCGCACGATGACGCAGGGTCTGTCCGGCTTCGACATTCAAACCATTTTCCCGATTCTGGATAATTCTCCCCAGCAGCCTGTTGACAAAGGGAACAAAAGCGGGGCGGATCGCGAAATCGTTCCACTCCAGGTCTGCACTACTATTAAAGACAAAGACCTTGCCCCGGCCATACTC
>DIHT01000140.1:0-805 GCA_002420305.1 Akkermansiaceae bacterium UBA5689
AACAGGCCCGAGAAATGATAATGGCACGGGATAACAGACCCTCGCCACTGGGAGATTCAATCATCCTTGCGATTGCGTTTGAGGAATGTTGCCAAAAAGGTCCAACCGCCTACCGCGAGAAGGATAAAACCAACCGTGTTTATTGGATCTTCGATGCCAAGGCCTCGATGTTTGGAAAGCGACTGAGTGACGCCTCCCATCCCGAGAGAAACTGCGCCAGCCAGCAACACCACTGCCGAAGCCAGAAGCGCCACATCATCATTCCTCTTCATCTCCCTGAGGCTGCATTAGCACCGCTACTTGGCGTCGAAGTGATTTACCTACTAGTCCTTCAGAAGATCGGCCATGGCCTTGCCCATGGCCAAGCCGACATTCATATAGGTCTTGGCGTTTCCGCCATAATGCCCGTTGGAGGCTCCGCCCATGGAGAGTGGGTGAGTGTAAACGATAGCGGCTTCTCCCTTATGATCATCCCCGAAGGCAAACATCCCATCGAGAATCAGCTTTTCATTTCCCTGAGCGCTCTCCTTGTTGGTCTGACCGAGGGTGGCGACGACCATCTTGGCATTGGGCGCTCCGAATTCCTTACGGAGAGCCTTGAAAAGCTGGGCAAGGTTTTTCCCATACATTGCCGCATGGGCCGCGTTGTAACGATCCTTATCCCCTTGCCACCATAGAAATCCGGCAACTTCGTATCCCGGCAGTTCCGAAAGTACTGGTGCGCCGGGATAGTATTCGGGCACTTTGGTCAAAACCTCTTTTGCCCGGGCGACATCTCCAAGATACTGGAGTCCCGCATGCCAAG
>DIHT01000140.1:1185-10778 GCA_002420305.1 Akkermansiaceae bacterium UBA5689
TTGTGAGCGGGCGTCACCATCGTGATCTTTTTTCCAGTTTTCCTGTCGGTGGTCTCGACTTCGTGTCTCGGGCTACCAGGAGGGAGCAAGTCCCAACCCAGGCTGCGGTTGCCGATTGAGCTCTTGAGGATCAGAACCGGAGCGTCGAGAGCATTACCGAGGTGGTGTCCAATCCCGGTTTCGATACCAATCTTTCCACCAGAGACGGTAAGCCAGTCATTACGCCTGACACTTGTCTTCCCGGGACCACCGCTTCCCATAACGTGCAGGTTGCGAACATCCTTACGAGTCGTCCAATTGCCGGCGTCATCCACCATGAACGGATAGAGATTCTCCTTCTTAACGGCATGCTCAAGCGAGCCTTCCTTATCTCCCTTCACTTTCCCAAATTCCAATGTATTCGACTGTCCCATGATGATGAAGACTTGAACAGGCTTGGACGCGTCAGCGGACTTACCATCGGGGTCCGGCAGGGATGCCTCTCCCCTGACGTCACAGGGAAAGGTCATAATTCCCAGCAAAGCAGCGACTGAAAAAGCGCGAAGGAAAGGAAAGCGGTAGCTCATACTCATGCAAGAGGTTTCATGTTTGGTAACTTGTATCAGGGAGCAGTCGTACGATCTTCGCAGATGCTCATTGAATTCACTGTCGTAACTCGACTCGAACGTGTCTCTCTTGAGGTCACGAAGCCAGAAAACTAATGCTCTTTTTTGCGTTTATTTAACGCCTTATTGCGCCATGCCCTCTTGGCATGGCACTCTTCCATTTTTCACCCGGAGGATCCCCCGGCAAATTCCTAAGGTCTTCCCTCGTCCCGTAGCCGGGAGAAAACCTTCCCCGAGGGACGATCCGGACCATGCACGGCGATTCCCCGGAACGGGGTGGGAAACATGTTGTAGGTCCTGATCTTCGCCACTTCTCCGATTCCGCGATTCCGCGCCATCTTAAGAACCAATGCTTCCTCAGATTCGGTAAGACGGGCTCGATCAACATATTCCCGCTCTACTCCAAATGAGGGAACGGTCACGCCTATCATCGTGAGAACGATCACTGATCTCCTGACCCTGACCGCTATACGACCTTTCATCTCGGGCTAGCTTGAACCTTCCTGTTGAGTTGCCTGCACTATTCAAGACACTCTTCCACGGATTTTCTTCGACGATTTTCATACTGCGTCGCCCCATCCCGCAGTCGCAGCCCATCCCCGCAAATACGCTTGCTCTCGAAACTGCCGCCTCCATACCATAAGCTACACGGAGGTTTCGTCCGTCTTAACAACCTGCACGGCTTCCGCAGAGAGCGGGAGAACTCCCCCCATCCATGCAAAAATTCGCTGCCACTTACCAATATCTCAACTGTACCACCTCACTGCTCCTAATTGCTTTTCTATCTCTCGGCACGAAGAGCACGGCGAACCCGGTCATCAACGAGATATTTTACCATGAAAATCATGGAACAGGGCCGGAGAACTCGCTGACGGAATGGATCGAACTCTACAATCCATCTGCAGCCGGGGTCGACCTTTCGGAGTGGTCCTTCAGCCAGGGGATAACCTTTACCTTCCCTGCCGGGACGATCTTGCCCGGGGCTAGTTACCTCGTCATCGCCGCAGACCCACCCTCCTTTAATTCCATACACCCCGGGGCTGATACCGGCGGGAATATTTTTGGTCCGTGGGTCGGTCGCCTACGCAACTCGGGAGAGACCATTACCCTTATCGATCAAGCCGGAAACAGAATCGACCGGGTCCGCTACGCTGATGAAGGAGACTGGGCCGAGAGGAGACGAGGACCGGTGGACAACGGTCATCAGGGCTGGACCTGGACCGCCAGTCACGACGGCGAAGGGGCATCGCTTGAGTTGATCAACCCCGCTCTCTCCAATAATCAGGGACAGAACTGGGGCTCCAGCATCACGGCCGGTGGATCACCCGGTAGCGCCAACTCCATTCTCTCAACAAATACGGCTCCACTGATTAAGAGCGTCCGCCATACCCCCGTTATACCCCGCTCTGGTGAGAATGTGATCGTTCAAGCCGAATTAGATTACATCAACCGCACCGGACCCTTGCTTCTTTCTTGGCGATTGGATGGAGACTCCGATTGGACCTCAAGAGAAATGAACGAGGATCCAGATGGCGTGCACCGCTCGGAAATACCCGGCCAACCCAACGGCACCATTATTGAGTTCTACCTCCGCGTGTTTACCGACAGCGCCGAGCGAACATGGCCTGCTCCCTCGCAGGCGGATGGAGAGCAGCAGGCAAATGCCCTGCTGCAGTTTGACGATTCGTATAATCCAAACGCGGCATGGGTCCCCGGGTCCCAGCCAAAATACCGTATCGTAATGACCGAGGAGGAGCGTGCCGAGCTGGCCGATATCGGAGACGATAGTGAGTCCCCTCGTAACGAAGAGGAAAGCAACGCGGAGATGAACTGCACCTTTATCGTCGAGGATGGAACCGGGCTTGCCCTGCGCTACCTAGCCAGTGTCCGGAACCGTGGTGCCAGCTCACGAAACCCACCTCCTAACAACTTTCTCGTGAAGTTTCGCAGTGACGATCCATGGAACGGCTGCCCGTCGGTGAAATTTAACGCGCAATACCCACATTCCCAGGTCTTCGGGAGCAGATATCTCCGCTCCGCAGGGATAGAGACTGCAGAGGCAACCGCATCTCTCCTAAGGATTAACGGAGAGGACCTCGCACGCAGCGGGTCCAATATGTTCGGTTCCTACGCTCAGGTCGAGAGCTTCGGAAGCGAATACACCCGTAACCACTGGCCACTCGACCCCGATGGGAACCTCTATCAGGTCCGAGACAATGAAGATACCGATGAGGAAGGCGACCTCCGGTATGAGGGCCCTAATGCCGACAGTTACCGGGATACCTATTTTAAGAAAACGAATGAGGCAGAGGATAACTGGAGTGACCTCATCTCGCTGACAGACGCCCTGAATAATGCCCCAACGGAGAGTTATTTCGAGGACGTCGGAAGAGTGGTGAACATTGATCAGTGGGTCACTTATTTTGCTCTCGATACGCTCGCCGGCAACCGTGAAGGAGGACTGATCACTTCCAAAGGCGACGACTACGGCCTCTACAGCGGCATCGCTGACCCGCGCTTTATCCTCGTTCCTCACGACCTCGATACGGTGTTCAATCTCGGGAACACCACAGTAGACCCGGACAGGTCAATCTGGAGCTTCGACGATCTTCCTGGCCTGATTCGCTTTTTTCAAAACGACGAGATCATCCACCTTTACTACGGGAAATTGTTGAGCCTTACCACCGGATCATTTTCTGAATCCAACCTGCATCCCATGGTTGATGAACTACTCGGGGACTGGGTCGAAGAGGACGAAATCAGAGACGCCAAGGACTGGATCTCCGAAAGGGCGGTCGAAGCAATTGAGCAGGTGCCAGACACCTTCACCGCATCCTGTGACCTGCCGGTTGCCGATGGATATTTTCGAACTGAAACGGGAAGCGCTCTCTTTACTGGAAGATTCAGGTCGGGGCGCGCCCTTTCCGTGCTCCTTAATGGTATCGCTGCGGAGCGCGATCAGCGCGCTGGCACCTGGCAACTCGCCGTGGACTCACCCCAAAATTTTTTCAGACCCGGGATTAATCGAATCATCGTCCAATGTTTTACAGGTCGGGATGGCAGCGGCACCATGACCGACGAGACCTCTCTTGAAGTATGGTATGACACCTCTACGACCACCGATACTTCTGGCACGCTCACCGGCGAGATTCCTGTTGGAAACCTCAAGCTCATTACCCGGGACTCGTATCTTCCCTCCCACCCTTTCCTTGTCCGTCTTGAGTTCCGGGATGGCGATGGCAACATCAACCGGAATCTCTGGGAAACCACCGCTAACCTCTCCACCGACATTCCAGGAGTCACGCTGACGCCCGAAACCGTCACAATCAGGAATGGGCTTGGTTCAGCCCTCGTAAAAGTCGATGGGGGAGCTGATGGGTTTTCTTCCTCTCTGATAAGCAGGGGAGAAACATGGCGCTATCTCGATGACGGGTCTGATCAGGGAACAGCCTGGCGCGAGCGCGAATTTATTGATGAAAGCTGGCGTAGCGGACCTGCAGAACTTGGCTACGGAGACAATGACGAAGCCACCGAAGTGCGCTTTGGTCCTAACGAGGATAATGATGATAACGACGAGGACGAGAAATTCATCACTACCTACTTCCGCAGGACTTTCTCCATCTCTGATGCGTCGGAGATTCTTGCACTGGATTACCGCGTCAAGCGCGACGATGGAGTCGTGGTTTACCTGAACGGCACGGTTATCGGCCGGGATAACGTCCGAGCGGATCCTGGATACCTCACCGAAGCAAGCAACGGGTCCAGCCGGGAAGATGATTTCCTGGACCCCGATGACCTCGATTTCTCAGGTGAGGACATTCACACTCTTCTGGTTGATGGAGACAACACAATCGCCGTGGAAATACACCAGGATGACAATGAAAGTTCCGACATCAGCTTTGACTTTGAACTGACCGCAACTGTCGCTGGGGCCAATCCCGGTGACCTCACACTCACCGCAACCGCATCCAATCAGGAAGCCCGTAAAAACATTACCAGCCTGTTTGACGAGGACATCAGCCAGTTCAGCGGCACTCTTCCGGGTGAGGAAACAACGTGGAGCGGCATCGTAAGACTCACCAACGATACCATCGTACCGTCAGGCCACACGCTTACGGTCTCCCCGGGCGCGCTCGTTCTTCTCAATGGCGACCCGACTCCCGAGGGAACTGAAGGCACCGACCTCGTCATTCAGGGCAGCATTATCTCCTCAGGAACGGAGAGCCAGCCTGTCACCTTTACCTCCTCAACGGACGATTCCCCGTGGGGCCATATCCAATTTGAAAATTCCCAGTCGGCTCAATTTCTATTCTCCAACATTCACAGGGCTGGGCATTCGCCGCGAGGCGGACATACGGACCATGGCCGGGTGCTCAGGATAATGGGTTCAGACGTGAGCTTCGAAAACTGTACGATTTCGGACAATCGAGGCAAGATCGGGGAAACCGAACGCGAGGGAGGGGTTGACTCCCTGATGACCTTCAGAAGGTGTCACTGGGCTCGATCGGTCATGGGAGTCGAAACGTTCGACACAGGAGTCCTCATGGAAGACTGCTGGATCACGGATATGCTCGGGCAATACCGGGAGGATGGCGAAGTCGATGATAACGATGCCGTATACCTGCACGGGGCTGGTATCGGGCAATCCCTTGTGCTCCGCCGGGTAGTCGTCGCCAACTGCGAAGACGATGGCATTGATACTCTCGGGGCGGATGTCGTCATTGAAGACTGCCTCGTCCGGGAAATGGGAGACAAGGGAATGAGCATGCTCGGCGGAACTGCCACCGTTCGTAACTCCCTTTTTACCAACTGCGATATTGGATTCTCCGCAAAGAACGACGCAAGGGCTCTTCTCGATTTCTGTACTATCACAGATAACAGCTCGATCGGCATACAGGCGGAAAACAAGAATGGAGACGACGCTCCGAGCTTCTACGAGATCTCGAACTCCATTATCTGGAACCACCCGGAAGATATCCGCACCGACTATGACCCCACAGATATTGACCTGCAGCATACCCTTGTCGGCCTGCAGTGGCCTGATTCTCAGGAGCAGGATCAGAGCAACATCAACGACGACCCACTCTTCGTGGACCCGGGCAACCACAACTATTACCTGAGCTCTAAATCTCCAGCGAGAGATGCGGCAAACCCGGCCCTTCCTCTCGATCCTGACGGCACACCTCAAGACCTTGGCTGCTATTCCTACGATCAGGTTTTTGATGGAGCTGGATCTGAAATCCGTTGGGTAGCAGCAAATGGACCATACCGGATCTCTTCAGATGCAGTCGTGCCTGCCGGTGGCAATCTGATCATTGAAGCAGGAACCAGCATCTACTTCACACCCGGAACCCGCCTCACCGTCAACGGCTCTCTCCAGATTGAGGGCACTCCCTTTTCCAGAGTTCAGCTCACCAGCGTGCCCGGCGCGCCCTTCGTCGATGACCCTGCCAGCGATGACTTACCGCCCGGACCTCCCAAGTGGGATGGGCTAAAGATTGTTGATTCAATGGATCCAGAAAACCGCATCTCACACGTCGACATCCGTAATGCGCAACACCGGGAGGGCTCGATCGGGATCATCCGTTCCCAATGCGTGATTGATGATGTCCGTTTCAGCGGAACCCATATTCGCATGATTTACACCGAGGACGCCTCAGTGATCATCGAAAACAGTGATTTCCCGGACATGTTTGCACCTGACGAGCAGGCCGCCGAACTTGGTCTGGACAATATCAGCGAGCACATCAAGGGCGAAGGGGACATTCCAAAAAGCGGAAGGTATATCATTCGTAATAATCGTTTTGGAACCAACAAGGGGCACAACGACGTTGTAGACGTAGTCAGCGGAAGCTTGCCAGAACCGATCGTTCAGATTCTTGGGAACTACTTTGCCGGATCACGTTGCGAAGAACTTGACCTCGGCGGCGATATCTATGTTGCAGGAAATACCTTCACGAGGGTTTTCAAGGATGATGAAACCTCTGACCGTGGATACGCCAATGCAATTTCTACCGGAGACCGGCCGGACACCACAACCATGGTGGCTAGGAATATCTTCTGGGACATCGATCATGCCATCAGCCTGAAAAATGACTCCGATACCATCTTTGAAAACAACACTGTCTACAAGGTGCATCCGGACTTTGTTGACACCTTCGATAATACCAATATTGGCGCCGCAATAAATCTCTTCGTACCGGGGGACAGCTCTCCCACACCAGCGGCCGGTGCTTACGCAAGATCTAATATCTTCATCGACATCCCCCGCGTCTTTGGCAATGCCGATATGCGGACCGAAGAGTCCACCTTCCGGACGCCTCTGGAGTTTTCCCATAACCTTGTGGACCCATTGATTCTAGACACTAGCCTTGGCGAGGAGCACCCGGGAGAATCAATCTTTGATCTGGGTGCTGACAACCTCTCGTCCGCGGCACGGTTTACTAATCCAGATGAAGGAGACTTTTCTCTTAGACCGGGGTCACCAGCTCTTGGAGCGGGCCCTCTTGGTGGCGACCTGGGTGCTCTCGTTCCAAATCAGCTCCAAATTTCTGGAGAGCCTCCTGTCATTACCACCTCCCGCACAGCAGAACTCACCGTCGGAGGACCCGGCATCTTCGGCTACCGCTACCGGGTCAATAACGATCCGTGGAGTGAGACATTCGATATCGGAGATGCTGGGGGCCTGGCCCCGGGGACTCCAACCGTAAGAACAGCACGAATTCTTCTCAACGATCTACCTGACGGCACCTACACTGTTTATGTTCAAGGCAGAACTTTCGCATCGGTGTGGCTCCCCGACGTTGCCGAGTCGCGCAGCTGGACCGTTGACCCCACTTTCTCCCGACTCGTAATCAGTGAAGTGCTCTCCGAAAACGACGGTGCGATCGCCCACGAAGGCACCTATCCTGATATTATCGAACTTCACAATCAGGGGGGGGGCACTATCGATCTGTCCGGAATAAGCCTCTCTGACAGCTCCGATACTCCCGGGGAATTCATATTTCCGACGGGGACAACGCTTGCGGCCGGAGAATTTCTGGTCCTGTTTGCAGACGATGTAAACGGCACCTCCGGGATTCACCTTGGCTTCTCTCTCAGCGCAACCGGTGAGGGCCTCTACCTGTTCGATGCCCCGGCTCGAGGAGCCGGCCTTCTTGATTCCATCGAATTCGGCCCACAGGTTTCAGGATTATCCATCGGTCGCGACGACCAGGACCAATGGCACCTGAATATACCAACTCCTGGCCAGGAAAACCTCAGGCAGCGCACCGGAGACCCTGCAACACTTCTTATCAATGAATGGATGGCGGAGGGAGAGGTTCTCTTTCGGGATGACTGGATCGAAATCCATAACCCCGACCCCCTTCCGGTCGCATTGGAGGGCCTCGGAGTGAGCGATCATCCTGATAACCCTCAGGGCCATTCCTTTCCTCCTCTGAGCTTCATTTCTGGTGGCGGATATCTCAAGCTGATCGCTGACCGGGAAACCGCTGCCGGTTCGGACCATGTGCCATTTGCTCTCGACGCAGATGGAGACCGCATCTTCCTTTTCGATTCAAGAGGAAACCCTATCGACCAAGTCATCTTCGGCCCACAGGGCTCGGATATCTCGCAGGGACGCTGGGCTCCTTCCCCTACCGGCCTCTCTTACTTCAGCTTACCCACAGCCGCTCTCTCTAATGACACGGAGGAGACATCCAGCAATCCTGACTTTCTGAATGCACTCGCGCTTCTTCGCCACCTCCGCATTTCCGAGATCATGTATGAGCCCTTGGGTGGAAAGCCCTACGAATTCCTCGAACTCAGGAATACAGGACCAGTTCAGCTGAACCTACTCGGCGTCAGGTTCACTAACGGCATCTCGTTCACCTTTCCCTCCATCATACTTCAACCTGGAGAAGAAATTCTTGTTGTTGGAGACCTCGCCGCCTTCGAATCCCGCTACGGAAGATCTCTTAATGTGGCAGGCGTATTCGAGGGGAATCTTGATAACAGCGGGGAAACGATCACCCTCTCCCTGCCCGTGCCTTTCGATGCTGCAATCCTGCGCTTCGGATACAATCCTGACTGGTGGCCTGCCAGTGCTGGGTCAGGGTTTTCTCTGGAATTGCAGGAACCTCTTCCTCTCTCCCGGGCTTTTGACTCCCAACTCAGCTGGGGTCAAAGCGCAGAGATCAACGGAACACCTGACACAAGTAGCATTCTCATTCCCACTACCTTCCCGGAGTGGCTCGCCTTTCATGAACTGACTGCTCTCGAGGATGGTGACGGCGATGGCCTGACCGCCCTCATGGAATTCAGTCTAGGTCTGGACCCTTTTCTGGACCTTGGCTTCAATGGACCTTCCTCCCTCCCGCGGATTGCCATCGGAGACGGTGGGCAAAATGTCATATCCTTTGATCTACCGGTAAATTCTACTGCGGTAGATGGATACGGCTCAGATGATATCCTCTACACCGTGGAAGGATCAGATGATCTTGAGGAATGGGTCACCCTGCTTTCAAAATCGGACAGCACTTCCTTCTCGGGAGCAGACTCTGTGATCTTAGATCCTCCCTTCAACGGACGAGTGCGGGTGCAATTTTCGGATGAACAGAGGAATCAATCTCCACGTTTTCTTCGGTTGAAGGTCGAATATAGCCCGTGAAACTATAGCACCTCACCCCAAGAGTCGCCCTGCGCGAAATCCCGTCCCGACTAGCGGCGAGTGCGCCCCTTATTCTGATGCCGGTTCATTTCCCGAGCTCGTTCAGCTTGTTTTTTGTTAAACGCCCTGCGCTTGTCCTCCAACTTGTTATCGGTCTTGGCCATAATTCGACTAGCCTTGTAGATGGTATCTGATGCGCCTTTCCCGTAACGGAGAACACCCCCGGTTACCGAAGCCTGCATCCCGGATTTTAGATCCGTTACCTTGGCCTTCTTTCCATTAACAAGAATCCTGGTAAAACTCGTCACCTTATATGTTTTCTTTCCAACCGTAACCGT
>DIHT01000124.1 GCA_002420305.1 Akkermansiaceae bacterium UBA5689
CTCCACCTTGTTGGCCACGAGTTTTCCATCAACAAAGATCTTGATCCCGGAAGCCTTGGATGAACCATCATACATCACTACCACATGTTGCCATTTGTCGGCGGCGAGGGGCTGTGCAGAAACGACCTTGAGTGCGTTCTGGGGCCAACTGCTGACAATATGAGTGCCAATGGAGCGTTTTTGGAGCCAGAGATCATAACCTCGGTAGTTTTGCCCCACATCTATACGGGCAACCACTGCACCATTGCCGTTGTCGGGAACCTTGAGCCATGCGGCAAAGGTAAAGGCCTGATTACGTTCACGGGATGGCCAGGATTCAAAGGTGATCGCAGTTTTGCCATCGAAGCGCAGTCCTCCACCATTCCCTCGTTTAGCTGGGTATACTCTACCCCCGATCTGGCCAACACCTCCACCCACGCTAGCCTTGATCTGCTTGCCGCCCCTTTCATTGAGGGGAAAGAAATGAGCCAGGCCGGCAGGCTCCGGTAAAGCATCGCCAGCAGACTTCTCTGCAACGCGCAACCACTCAAGATGCTTCGTTGCAGCGTTCTGTCTGTATTCCTTCAGATTTTGGTCACTGGCTTCAATCGCTTTACGCAAATCAGCCAGTTTGCGCGCCTGCTCCCGGGGAGGCACGTTGACTACCGGCGACTGGTTGCCGCCACGTGTCTGCATGCCCGGGTCCGTAGTATTATTAAAATAGGCGAACATCTGGTAATATTCACGCTGAGTGATGGGGTCATACTTGTGGTCATGACACTGGGCGCATTCCATGGTCATTCCCATCCAGACATTGGCAGTTGTTTTGACCCGGTCGACAACGTACTCGACCCGCAGTTCCTCCGCGAATGCGCCGCCTTCATCCGAGGTGGCATGGTTACGGTTAAATCCGGAGGCGACACGCTGGGCTACCGTTGCATCAGGCAGCAGATCGCCGGCAAGTTGCTCGGTTGTGAACCGATCAAACGGCATATTAGAGTTGTAGGCGTCGATCACCCAATCACGCCAAGCCCACATATCACGAGGACCGTCCGCGTGCATGACCGAGGAGTCGCCATAGCGGGCAGCATCCATCCATGCCAGGGCCATTCGCTCACCATATCGCTCCATGCCGAGGAGGCGATCAACGACTTTCTCATAGGCTTGGGGCGACGTATCGTTAACAAATTCTTCCACATCTGAAGGCGCCGGAGGCAACCCTGTCAGGTCGTAGGTGATCCTCCGGATCAAGGTGCGGCGATCCGCCTCTCCCGACGGCTTGAGCCCTGCCTTTGCCAGTTCGCCTAAGATGAATGAATCCACTGGGTTGCTAATCCGCTGACTATTGTTCCCGCTGGGAGGAGTCTTGGCTTTCACCGGGGCCAAAAACGCCCAGTGCTCCTTGTATTCTCCTCCGGATAGAACCCAACGCTTGAGCAGTGACTTCTGCTCCGCACTTAAGACCATGTGGGAATCCGGTGGGGGCATCACCTCATCCTCATCCTCCGAGATGATCCGGTATAGAATCTCACTGTCAGTGAGCTTTTCAGGATCAATTGCTCTCACGCCGTCGTTGGGCCTGACAGCCCCCTCTCGGGTATCCAGCCTTAGATTAGCCTTGCGGTCTGCGGCATCCGGGCCATGGCAAAGGAAGCAATTGCTCGATAGAATCGGGCGGATGTCACGGTTGAAATCGATCGCATCCTCAGCCGGCAGGAGTGGGCTGAAGCAGATGAGAATAAGGAGCGAAGCGTGCTTGGGCATGAGGATGGGTTGTGATGGGGCCTGTGGTAGCGCGGTGTGTGCTAGGTCATGATATCCTGGATCACGTGTCCATGGACGTCAGTCAGCCGATAGTCCCGCCCGGAATAGCGGTAGGTGAGTTTCTCGTGATCCAGTCCCATGAGATGGAGGATGGTTGCCTGGAGGTCATGGACGTGAACTCGCTTATCGACAGCGGTGAGACCGAATTCATCAGTTGAGCCATAACTCATCCCTCCTTTCACCCCACCACCAGCCATCCACACTGTGTATCCGTAGTGATCGTGGTCTCGACCTTTTTTACCTTCAGAGGTAGGAGCTCTTCCGAACTCGCCTCCCCAGATTACAAGGGTTTCATCCAGTAATCCCCGGGACTTCAGATCCTTGATAAGGGCCGCGATGCCCTGGTCGCAGGCATCTGCAAGAGCTTTGTGTCCACCGGGGATATCCCCATGTCCGGTATCCCACGCGATATCATATCCGCTGATGGAGTGAGAAAGTTGGACGCAGCGCACTCCCCGTTCCACCAGACGGCGTGCGATCAGGCACCCCTTTGCGTATTCGGTGTTTCCATAAAGGTTGCGAGTCGCTTCCGACTCCTTTTCGATATCAAACACATCCGGGACTGAAAATTGCATGCGGAAAGCCATCTCCATGGCTTCAATTCCAGCTTCGAGTCCCTTGTCGCGCTCCCGGCGCTCAAGATGCATCCTGTTCAACTCGGTAAGGAGATCGGCCTGCTTCCGTTGCTCTGTCCGGGAAAGATTGCTGTTCTTCAGGTTGCGCATCGCGGCATCCGGAGTCATCTGCTCAATGTTCACGTAGGCGCCCGCATAGGCCCCGGGCAGGAACGAATTTCCCCAGTTGGCAAGTTTGCCACGTGGCTGCGCACGGGGGGACATTGCCACAAAGCCGGGGAGGTCTTCATTTTCACTTCCAAGTCCGTAGACGAGCCATGATCCCATGCTTGGTCGGTTAGGCTGAAGTGAGCCGACATTGGACATCAGGATTGCTCCGGCATGTTCTGGGATATCGGTATGCATCGAATGGACGAAGCAAAGATCATCGACAACTTCGCCGACCTTGGGGAAGATATCGCTGACCCATTTTCCGCACTCGCCATATTGCTTAAAGCCAAAGTAGGAGGGGGCGAGGCCACCCTTGGTGTTCCGCAGAGACTTGCGATCTACGAGTTCCGGCCTTTGGCCAGCATATTTTACGAGGTCCGGTTTATAGTCGAAGGTGTCTACCTGAGACGGGCCGCCGGGCATGAAGAGCTGAATGACGTGCTTAGCCCGAGGGGCAAAGTGCGGAATTTTCGGGGCAAGGGGACTTGGCTCCGCTACCTGTTTGGCTGCGGCTTCGGCTGTGCCTAGTCCGACCTGCTGAAGGACCCCCGCGAGACCAAGGGTGCCAAACCCTGCCCCCATCTTTCGGAGAGCCTCGCGGCGGGAAAGCTGGCCGTTGTGCAGAGTGGCGAGAGCCTTGCGGTAAGCGGCTTCGTGTTCTTGAAACTTCATTAGTCAGTAGGCCTTTCTGATACTGGTCCAGCATCTTTCATATTATGAAAAAATCCAGTTTCTTTGCATGATCAAACTCTATGGTCGGGTGGGGCGGGGGACAAGAAAGAGAATGTCACCCGATACGCGTAGCTTCGGTTGTGATTCTCTGGATTTCTGCGCTTTTGGTGTCTTTGGCTCCTGTCCCAGCCCGCCCTCCAGATGGCCTTTTATTCTGGTTGATCGCCTCGCGGCGACTTTGCTGGACAAAGTTCGGCAAGGGAGGGCCAAGTTGTCACAATCGCGAAGGCGGATAGTGCGCGAGAGCCTTTCAACGGATGTTTAACTACGGCCGCGCCTATTGCAGGACCGAGGGTAGCGCAGTGGCGGTTCTGATCCTCAACGGGAAGAGGGCTTACTTTCAAACGCAGTCATTCGACCTGCATGAACTCATGGGTTCCGAGGAGAACCTGTGCGTATTGGGCCCAGGCTTTCTCATTGTCTTCTGCCTGGGAAAGATAGTTGAGCCCCACTTCCCTTTCGGTCGATTCTGGTCGCCGTTGGAAAAGGATCGAATAGGCGAGATCAAGACGGGTGGCATCGTCAGGTGCTGACTGCTTCAGGCGTTGGGCAAAACTTTCAGAACGGGCGATCATGAAAGGGCTGTTCAGGATGAACAAGTACTGCTGAGGGACTGTGCTCTCAATACGCGCCGCGCTGGAGGAGCGGGGAGCAGGGAAGTCGAAAATACGAAGAAATTCCTCCGAAATCGATCGATCAAAATTCCGGCTGATTTTCCCATACATTGTTCGGCGTTTGCTTTCCAGGACATGGTCGTCCGGAACTCCGCCCGCCTTTGGATCAAGGTCTCCGCTGACGAGAAGAAGGCTGTCCCGCCAGGCCTCGATATCAAGTCGTCGAGGATTCATCCGCCAGACAAGGCGGTTGTCTCCGTCCTGAGCAAAGGATTCGGCGGCATAGGTAGTGCCCTGCTGCCAGGTGTTCGATAGCATGATCTCCCGGTGCAATTTTTTCATGGACCAACCATTCTCAATGAAGGTGGCAGCTAGCCAGTCCAGCAACGCCGGGTGGGTTGGTTTCTGTCCGATCACACCGAAGTTGCTGGGAGAGCGCACGAGCGCACGGCCAAAGTGCTGAAGCCATATCCGATTGACCATTACCCGGGCTGTGAGGGGATTGCGAGGATCGGCAACAGCCTCTGCCAATTGCCTGCGGCCTGACCCGTCGGTAAAGTGAGGGCGTTCAGGCCCTGCCACGATTTCAAGAAATTTACGTGGAGCAACCGGTCCTTTTTTTCGAAGATCTCCCCGAATCGCAATATGCATGTCCCCACTGCCTGATTCGCCGAGTCCATGTGCGCTCGCTGGCTTGGGTGGAAGCGCGGCTCTGATTTTATCGAGTCGGGTGCGCAGTTCCTTGAGCTCTAGCAACGAAGATCCGGAGATCTTGGACTCCACTTCCTTACGCGATACCTTCAGTTCCTGGGATTTCTGCTCGAGAAATTCCTGGATGACTTTCTCCTGGGCCTTTATCCCGGACTGGATCGTAGTGAAAACGTTACGTTGCGCCTCGCTTGCAACCGGGATGTCCCGGGCTTTCGAGTTCCGGAAAATTCCCGCGAT
>DIHT01000161.1 GCA_002420305.1 Akkermansiaceae bacterium UBA5689
CAGGCAGAAGAGCACGCGGAAAGCTGGATAAGGATTGGCATTTGTCCGGAGCGTCTAGTTATTACCGGAAGCCTCAAGTTTGATCTCGATGGAGTCCAAGCTCCGATGGAGAGGATCGAATTCAGGGATATGCTACAGAGTTTTGGCTCGGAAAGAGCAATAGTGCTGGCAGCGAGCACTCATCACGGGGAGGAGCGTCTCATCGCCGAGGCGATTCGTGAAGTTCCCGGCGCCTTGGCCGTGTTATTGCCCCGACATGTGGAGCGCCGGCAAGTTGTCCTGTCCGATTTGGAAACTGCGGGTTTTGAGGTGGTTCTGCGGAGTAGGTTCAAGTCTCCAGACAAACCAGAGGCTGCTGTATTTTTGGTAGATTCCACCGGGGAACTGGGCGACTGGACGGCACTTGCTGATATCGTGGTGATTGGAAAGAGTTTTCTTGGTCGCGGTGGACAGAATCCCGTTGAGGCCATCCTAGTGGACGCCCCAGTGGTGTGTGGGCCGGACATGAGCAATTTTGAGCCATTGGTCAGTGAGCTTCGCGCCGCCTCGGCAATCGAGTGTGTCAGTCAGGGGGAGATCGCTGAGACGCTTCGAGCTATTTTGGCATCGGATCAACGGCGCCAAAGCCTGACCGACAATGCCAGAGCCATAATCGATAAGCACCGTGGCGCCACAGATCGAATTATCATTCAGCTAAGTGCTCTTATCGAGGATTGTGTGGAGCAGGATCCGGATTGAGATCTCGATCTGGGAAAGTCTGCCAACTCGCCGGAAGCGGGCAGAAGATTAACGGGGCGGAGGGGCTTGCAGTCTGCGAAATTCTTCAATTCGTTTCTGCTCAAGATAGGCACGAAGTTGGCGAATAACGGCAACATCAGGATCTGCCTCAGGGTTAACGAAAGGATTGTTGGATCCATACCACGACCAGGGGCCACGGGGAACACCTCCGAATTCGGCAAACCGCCAGTGAAGTTTGTCGCCAGATTTTAATCCCATATAATCTCGGACAGCTGGAGAGACATCAATGCCAGCGTTTTTGCTGCGAGGGGGTTGGCCTTTAAACACGTATTGCCAGTCGTCGGTTACCCACGGCCCACAGTCTTCCCACTGAGCGTAGCATACCTTTCGGCCATTATAGAGCTGGATCCATCGGCCCTTGCAGACAGACTTTCCCGGGCGTGGGTTGTAACGGTAAAACCACGGGATGACGCGTGAGGCCTCAGGGCGATGGCGGCGGTAATTCAGACAGTCGTTGTATGGCAGAGCGACGTAAAATGAATTCAGGCCCGGTCGGAATGCTTTAGGTGCGTAGTTGGCTCGCGCTGTTGGATTCGGATCGTCGTAACCTCCGTAGTTTTTTTCCCACTGCCCATCCCACGATGACTGGTGGTTGGATGTGGTGTTGCGTCCACCGGGTTTTTCACCGATCCAAAAAATTGTCGCGGTAACGTGCAGCCGCCACGGGTAAACCGTTTTGCGGTATTGATATGGATTTGGCGGTGGTGCAGTGGGGGAGGTGACTCTTGGTCCCTGCTGGGACCAGGTCGGTAAGACCCCGAGCCACTGGGTGAGTATGATCCCACAGAGCAGGTGTGCTGAATGTCGCTGTCTGGAATTCTCAGGCATAGCGAGTGCAAAAATTATGATCTGTGGGCCTCTCTCGCTTCACTTCACTAGGATTCTCTCTGTGAGTTCCCCTACCATCACATCAAACTCCCCGGGCTCAACGACAGGAGAGTTTTCCAATCCGTGATAAGCAAGTTCTTTGACCGGTATTTTCAAAGTGACGTTTTTGATCTCTCCGGCCTCGAGTTCAACCTGACGGAAAGCGCGAAGACGCTTTACTGAAGGCGTGATCGAGGCAAAGAGATCGCGGGTGAAAACGTCCACTGTCTCCTTGCCCCGTCGTGAGCCCGTGTTGGTAACTTTGACGGAAAGAATAATATCATCCTCCTTCGTTAGAGTAGATGAATTCAACTTGAGATCACTGAAGGTAAAGGAGGTGTAGCTAAGGCCGTGTCCAAATTCGTAGAGCGGGTTGAATCCAGGGGTTTCCTTGTCAGGTCCTACGCTGTCGCTGTGCTTGTGATCGTAGGTCAAAAGGCTGTTCGGGTGGCGAGGGTAGGTGAATGGCAGGCGGCCTGAGGGGTTGAATTGGCCTGTCAGCAATTCATAGAGAGCTTTCCCTCCATGGGGGCCAGGATGGCCTGCATAAATAATTGCGTGACAGTGGCCCGCTATCTCGGTGATGAGACGGGGGCGATTACCGAGGACAATAAGGATCAGTGGTTTTCCTGTCGCGAGACGCCGTACGAGGCGAAGCTGGTTATCAGGCATCGAGAGGTCGGGAATATTTCCGGGAGTTTCAGTGCTGGGTTTCTCAGCGAGGACACAAACTACGATGTCTGCATTCCGGGCCTTATTCATGGCGTAGTCAAAGTCGGTGGAGCCATCCCATTGCGCGCCCCGGGCCCAGAGTACGTTTTCGCGCCCGTGTCCGTTGTTGAAGGATTGCAGGATGGTCTCGAGACCTTCCGGGTATGCGGCTTCATCTGTTCCCTGCCACGTGTAGGACCATGACCCATGCAGGGCAGCAAGTGAGCGGCATCCTGGACCAGTGAGAAGGATCTGACCCTTCCTCTCGAGAGGTAACACCCCTTCATTCTTGAGAAGGACCAGGGACTCCCGAGCTGCTTGGAGAGAAGTCTCGTGGGCCTCCTCGCTGCCGATTTTTCCGGCAGTGGAGGCAGGCAGGACAGGGTTCTCAAAGAGGCCGAGAGAAAACTTCATCCGGAGGATCCTTCGTATGGATTCATCCAGTCGGCTCTCGGAGAGGACTCCTTCCTCTACCAGCTTGATCAAGTTATTGGAAAAATGAAAATCGTAGGGGGCCATGCACATGTCGATTCCAGCGTGCACCGCGATACGAACAGCTTCCTTGAGGTCAGGTGCGACCCGGTGGAGGTTATGAAGTTTTTTCACGTCCTCCCAGTCGCTGACGATCACTCCGTCAAACTTCAGTTCTTCCCGAAGAAGCTTGCTTAGCATTTCATGACTGGCATGGACCGGGATTCCATTCACTTCACCAGAGTTCACCATGATTGCCTGCACGCCCTGTTCGATCGCGGTTGTGAAGGGTGGCAGGAAATATTCCCGGAGGTCGTGCTCCGGAAGCAGTGTCTGGGTGCGATCGTGTCCGCTGGCGGGAAGGCTGTAGGCGAGAAAATGCTTTGCGGTAGCAGCCACTGATTTCGTGGAGGAGAGGGAAGATCCTTGCAAACCCCGGATAGCTGCCTCCGCCATGACTCTGGTAATATAGACGTCTTCCCCGAAGGTCTCGACATAGCGGGACCAGAGCGGATGCCGGCCAACGTCGAGGGAAGGACCGAAATTCCAAGGAATTCCAGCAGATCTGGTCTCCAAGGCTGTGATTGAGTGGCAGCGTTCGACCAGAAGGCGGTTGCGGGTCGCGGCTAATCCTAGGTTGTGCGGAAACAGGGTACCCTCCCGCACGTAATTTGCTCCGTGGACACTGTCGATTCCATAGAGGATTGGGATCTTCAGCCTGGTTTCCTTGGTGGCGACCGTTTGTATCTCGGAGAGGAGTTCATTCCATTGCTTGGCACTGAATGCCACGTTGTGAACGTTCAGAATGGATCCAACATGCTTGTTGATGAGCGCATGGCGAAGTTTGTCCGTGTCGAATTCGTGTGCCTCTGGATTCTCGGAATTCGCCTCACCGCTCGAAACGGCGCCCAGAGTCAATTGAGTCATCTGGCCCGCTTTCTCCTCCAGAGTCATTCTGCGCAGCAGGGAAGAAACTCGGTTTTCGATTTCTTCCTCAGCTGAGGTGAGGGCGGGGAGAAGGAGGCCCGCCAGAAGGAATGATAGCGAGCGGATGAGAGTGCGAGGGGAAATGCCCATGCCCCTGAATAAAGCAGACATAACGGCAGAGGCAATTGTAGCCTTGAAAGATCCTCGGCCAGGGGGCGCTGCTGACCAGTATGCTTTCCCGCGCTCTCGATCTGTTCTGCTCAGGGCCTGCAGATGATAGTATCCTGCCTGAAGCGAGGGTCTGTGCCCGGGTAATCAAGGGTATAGTGTATCCCGCGAGATTCCTTACGCTGCATGGCGCAGTCCACCACCAGCGAGGCAGCAGTGACAAGGTTCCGGAGTTCCAGGATGTCAGAATTCACCCGGTAGCCCCAATAGAAATCACGGACTTCCCGGGCAAGGTTTCGAAGGCGAAAGCTTGCTCTCAGGAGACGCTTATCGGTCCGAACTATTGAAACATAGTCCCACATCGTGCGACGAATCTCATCCCAATTATGGTAGATGTTCACAAGCTCATCAGGAGGAGCAGTATCTCCATGCTCCCACTCGGGGATGGGTGGAGCAGGCGCGAGTTTCCCTGAGCCAAGATGTGTGATCATTGTGGCAAGCGCCTTTCGAGCCATGACGTTGCCCTCCAGAAGACTGTTAGATGCCAGGCGATTGGCTCCATGGAGTCCGGTACACGCAGCTTCTCCAATGACGAAGAGACCGCGAAGGTTGGTGGAGCCGTCGGGTTTGGCTACGACTCCGCCACATTGGTAGTGCGCAGCAGGGACGACTGGGATCGGGGTCTTTTCGGCATCGTGTCCGAACTCAAGAAGAGTCCTGTAGATGAAGGGAAACCTCTCAGCGATGAACCCGGCTGGTTTATGGGTGACGTCAAGGTAGACGCAGCTTGCCCCGGTTTTCTTGATTTCCGTATCAATCGATCGGGCCACGATATCCCGCGGGGCGAGCGAGCCTCGCTCATCGTAGCCGAGCGTAAAGTCCTCACCCTTGTCGTTCAGTAAAACTGCTCCTTCGCCTCTCAAGGCCTCCGAAATCAGGAAGGAGCGAGCCTCTGGACCGGTAGCGGCGGGATTGTAAAAGCATGTTGGGTGAAACTGGATAAACTCCATATTCGCGATTCGGGCGCCCGCGCGCCATGCCATCGCGATGCCGTCACCTGTCGCAGAGTCCGGATTAGTTGTGTAGAGGTAGATTTTTCCGCAACCACCTGTGGCGAGAACGACCCTGTCAGCGTGGAGGATATGTACTTCCCCGGTGGCCTTTTCCAGAACGTAGGCTCCGACAACACGGTCATCAGTGACGCTGCCTAACTTGTCGGTGGTGATGAGGTCGATGGCCATGTGATCGGCCAGGATTGTTAGGCCCGGGGTCTTGAGGGCGGTCTCGAGTAGAGATGAAGCGATTTCATGACCAGTCGTGTCCTTGGAATGCAGAACACGGCGGTTTGAGTGTCCGCCTTCCCGGCCCAGGGAGTAGCGATCTCCTTTCTGATCAAAGTCGGATCCCCAAGAGACCAGTTCATCAATCGTCTGCTCACCCTCTCCAATGATGGCCCTGACGGCATGTTCGTTGCACAACCCGGCGCCGGCATCGATCGTGTCGCTAATATGTTTCTCCACGGTATCGCCCGGATCGCGAAGGGCCTCGGGTAGAACGGCAGAAATTCCTCCCTGAGCCCAAGCGGTGTTTGAATTCAAGACTTCATTCTTGGTGATCAAGGTCACAGATCCGTGCTCGGCTGCCTTGATCGCAAAAGAGAGGCCAGCGATGCCGCTGCCTATAACCAGAAAGTCTGCTTTCATTACCGGAATTATCCTTTGACTCGAAAGGAGCGAAGAACAAGGCGGTTATTGAGTTATATTGGTTGTGGAGACTTTGTAAACCTTCTCATACTGGAGTGAGAGATGAATCTCAGTATTTTCCGAACCAAGACGAAGCTCGGCTCTGCTGCGGCGGCGGCTGGAGCTGATAAAATTCGTGAAGCTCTGGCGACTAGGGAGGAAGTTTCAATTGTGATGGCTTCTGCGGCTTCCCAGTTTGAGGTTATTGATGCTCTCTTGAGGGAGACAGGCATTGAATGGGACAGAATCGTCCTGTTTCATTTAGATGAATATATCGGTCTCGAAGAGGAGCATCCAGCCTCCTTCAGCAGATTTCTCCGAGACAGGTTTGTCGACAAATTGCCCTGCGCTCTGAAAGGCTTTCATGCTATCAATGGCTGCGCCGATCCCGGATTGGAATGCGCAAGACTGGGGTTGATGATTGAGAGAAGCGGCCCTGTGGTTGCATTTATTGGGATTGGTGAAAATGGCCATATTGCCTTCAACGATCCACCGGCAGACTTTGATACCAAAGCACCCTACATTATTGTGAAGCTTGATGAAGAGTGTCGGCAGCAGCAGGTAGGAGAGGGGTGGTTTCCAGAGCTGATATCAGTGCCCGAACATGCAATTTCGATGTCGGTAAGACAGATCCTGAAGGCGGAGAGAATTATCTGCGCGGTTCCCGATGTTCGAAAAGCACCCGCAGTGCGGAGTGCTGTCGAGGAGGAGGTGAGTCCTGAAATTCCTGCTACGATCCTGCAGCAGCACTCCGACTGCAGGCTTTTTCTGGATGATCCGTCAGCAAGCCTGCTCACGAGATGAGATATTTTGACCTTCAGGTGAACGGATATGCCGGAGTTGATTTCAATTCCAATACTCTGACGACAGAGGAGGCGAAGCAGGCATGCTCCGCACTGGAAGAGGATGGGACCGAGGGGATTCTCGCCACGGTAATTACGGACTCAGTTGAGGCGATGAAGGCCAAAATACGGAGAATCGTTCGAGCGCGGGAGGAGGACGGGACCGTTCGAAGGGTAGTGGTTGGAATTCATATTGAGGGTCCTTTCCTGAACCCGGCAGATGGCTTTATTGGGGCTCATCCTCGAGATCAGGCGCAGTCTGCTTCTGTAAATGTCATGAAGGATCTGATGGAGGCTGCAGATGGTCTTGCGAAGGTCGTGACGCTTGCTCCTGAATGTGACATGGGATTAGCCACCACTCGATATCTGGCGGAGCAGGGAGTGGTCGTGTCAGCGGGACATTGTGACCCCTCTATGGATCAGCTTCAGGCGGCAATCGACGCTGGTTTGACGATGTTCACACATCTGGGCAACGGCTGCCCTCAGGATCTGCCAAGGCATCAAAACATAGTGGAACGGGTGCTGAGCCTCTCCGAGAGTCTGTGGGTTTGCTTTATTGGTGATGGGATTCATGTTCCCGGTTTCGCTCTGAGAAACTACCTCAGGGCCGCCACGCTGGAGCGATGTCTCATGGTGACCGATGCGATTTCTGCAGCGCGCTGTGGGCCGGGGGGCTACACCCTTGGGGCCCGGGAGATTAAAGTCGGGGCGGATGAGGTTGCGCAATCTCCAGATGGTGCTCATTTCGTGGGATCGACTGCAACAATGCCAAAGGTGGATAGAGTCCTGCGGGAACTTGGTTTTAACGAGGATGAGGTTGCGGGATTGTGCTATGAGAGGCCTCGCAGGGCGATTGGGCTCTGACGCATCCAAGGTGTCCTTGCAGCTAATGATTGGCTATTGGTGTTAGGTCAGTCAGGGTTAATGATGAAACGCAATCGGGGGAGTCATGGAAATTCGCGAAAGAGTAAAATCTATTGGTCCAGCCATTATCGTGGCAGCAGTTGTGCTTGGACCTGGGAGTATTCTTGCGAGCTCGCGAGTAGGGGCTGAGTGGGGGTGGATGGGGTTACCATTTCTGGCTCTTGCTGTTGTTCTGATGGTTGGAATGGTTGCGCTCTCGGCACGCCTTGGAGTGATTTACAAGGGAAGTATTTGTGAGGAGATATCGGATCGTTTGGGGCGTAAAATAGCCGCAGGAGTTGGGGTCGTCCTCTTCGGGATAGTTGCCCTGTATCAATCAAGTAATAACCTTGCGCTAGGTGTTGGCTTGGAGCCTCTTTTTGAAGATGAGGCGGGAGGTCTGCCGCAGGGATGGGTAATGCTGCAGATCCTCATTCTCTTGATAGCGAATGTGGGGATCATATCCTGTCTGTATCTGATGCGTTCACTCTATTCCGCCGTGGAGAGAGCGATGAAGATTCTGGTTCTTTTGATGATCGGAGCCTTTTCGGTTAATCTTCTTGCGGCCATGTTCGGCGACGTTCCGGAGCGGAATGCCTCCATTCCGGAGAAGCGCGATTGGCTTCCAGTAGTTGCGCTTGTTGGAACGACCTTTTCGATAGGGGGCGCCTTTTTTCAGAGCTATCTGGTCAGGGAAAAAGGGTGGAGGATGGAGAACCTGCGGCAGGGAACGGTTGATTCTGCAATCGGAGTCGCTGTGCTCGGTGGAGTTTCAGCGGTGATCATGATTACCTCTCTACTGATTTTTCACGGTATTCCAGGTGTTCCCGAGAGCATGCAGATTGGTGACCTCTCCAGCCAGTTGGAGCCGTTGTTTGGTTCCGGCTCAAAGTATGTGTTTTGTGGGGGCTTCATGGCTGGAGCGATGAGCTCTTTCATGGTGAATGCAGCCATAGGAGGAACGGTCCTCTCCGATAGCCTTGGGAAAGGAGCCAGCATGCAGGGGCGGTGGGCCCGTCATTTTACGGCCCTGGCACTTACCGTGGGAATGGTGGTTGCGATTTTTGGGATTATCTGGAAGGAAAGTCGTGATTCGCTTATGCTGGGCGCTCAGGCTTTGACGGTTTTTGGAATTCCAGCACTCGGTCTTGCGATGCTGTATTTAGCGACGAGGCCTGAGCTCACTGGGCGGCGAAGAGTACCCGGAATCCTAAAGCTTGTGGCGGGTGCAGGGGTCCTCTTCGCGGTGCTGCTTTCTGCCCGGAAAGTAGCAGCCTGGTTTTAGATCCAGGCCAAGGATTCTGGTGGTCTAGATCTCAATGTTGTCAATCAAGCGGACCTCATCGTAGGTTACGGCGGTGGCAAGGAGCGCAGGTCCGGCGACTTTGGTCAGTGGGATAAGCGTTTCACGATCGATGATCTCAAGATATTCGATGCCCATTTCGGATGGAGCGCTCTCAACAAGATGCTTGCGTGCGATCTTGAGGTACACTTCGGGTCGTTGCTCTCCTGTTTCCCTGATATCCCGGGCACAAAGAAGAGCTCTATGGATACGTGAAGCATCCTTCCGGTGCTCCGGTTTCAGCATGAGATTCCTCGATGAGAGGGCAAGGCCATCCGGTTCTCTCACAGTTTCAACACCATGGATCTGCACGGGAACACCAAGATCACGGGCGAGACGCTTGATGATCGCAAGCTGCTGGTAGTCTTTCTTGCCGAAGATAGCGTCAGAAGGTCGTAGGGTATTGAGGAGCTTCAGAACAACCGTGCAGACCCCTTCAAAATGACCGGGTCGGGTGGTTCCGCACAAGGCGCGGGAGAGAGAGTTTTCGACTATCGAGATTGAGTGATCGGCCGCGTAAAATTCTTCAGGAGAGGGAGCGTAGACTGCGTCGACACCAAGAGTGCGACAGAGTAGGAGGTCTGCTTCGAGGGTTCGAGGGTAGGTTGCTAGATCCGATGAAGAATTAAATTGAAGAGGATTTAGAAAAATCGAAACCGTGACGTTGCCCTCGTGTCCCGCAATCTCTCTCCCTCTTCTGATCAGAGCGGCGTGTCCCTCATGGAGAGCGCCCATTGTGGGGACGAGAACCGACGGGGAGGTCTGATCCAGTGGGCGACCGTCTAGTGAAGAAAACTGAATCATGGGAGATGACCTGTGAGAGGCTCTTGATTAGTGAATGAACTTGAGTTGAATGCGAGGAGCGTTAGTTTGTGGTAGCTTTGAACTCAAGAATTCCAGGGATGCTTTTTTGTGGGATTGCATGGGCGCTCGGGTCTGAGGCTTATGGGGAAGGTGTGACCGTGGAGGATGCGGAGAACTCGGCTGGATTGGGACTTGGTCAGAAAGTAGCGGTGATCGGGGAGGAGAAAAAGGTGCGGACGGCTACTGTCAATATTCAGGAGATTTTTCGCTCCTACCACAAGGTTGCGCACGCTGAAGGGGAAATTAATATTGAGCGGGCGCGGATTCAGAAAGAGCAGAATCAGAAAGCGGTTAAGCTGCGGGCGATGGATCAGGTTCTTCGGGAACTGGAGTGTTCACTTCAGGGATTGAATGATTCAGATGTCCGGCGTCCAGACCTGGAGAGAGAAAAAGGGGTTCGATTTCATGAGCGAGAGCGGTGGAAGAGGCAAAGAGCCGTAGCTTTGAAGGCCAGCCATGCTGACATAAATCGGCGAATGGTGGCGCGAATGGAGGTTCTTCTGGAGGAGATTCGTGGTCTTGTGAGGTTAGAGGCTGAGCGTATGGGCTTTGATCTTGTCTTTGACGTTGAGGGAACTGGTAGTTCACAGGTGCCATTTCTGCTTTTCGCTAGAGACGCCCATGACATCACACCGAGAATCATAAAGAAACTTGCAGAATCAGCTCCTCAGGGAGCTCAGAGGTAAGGGCTTGGGGTTTGACGGCTCGAGGTTTTTTCTCCAGACTACCGCGACTCCGAAACGCCAAGCACATGAATTTCAGCCAACTCCTTCCTGCCGTAATTACTCTTCTGCTCTTCTCCTTGTCCGCTACCGCGCAGGATAAGCTGAAGATAGCCACGGTAGATATGCAGACGCTTTTCAAGCAGTATCATCGTACTAACGCGGCCCAGAAGGAGGTCAATGTCGAGCGGGCGAAGATTCAGCAGAATAACAACGAGCGGCTCGAAACCATTCGTGCGCTCGAAGATGAGTTGCAAGGCCTTCGTAAGCAGCTGGATGACCCTTCCCTGAGCGACAAGAGAAAGCAGGAGCTTTTCAAGGGGTTCCAGATGAAAACTCAGGAGGGTGTTGCGCTTGATCGTGAGCGCCGTGAATTCCTTCAGCGTCGAAACACCGCGCTGAACGAAAAGATGGTTCAAAAGATGCGGGGAATCCTTGAGGAAATACAGAAACTCGTGGAGGACCGCGCCAAGGCTGATGATTACGATTATGTGTTCGATAAATCTGGCATGAGTACTTCGCAGGTTCCTTTCCTGCTTTACACCAAGGACGCCACGGACATCACCGCCGGCCTGCTTGTGCTTCTGAACAAGGATGCACCAGCTGCACCAGCTGCGCCTCCTGCGAGTGGAGAATAGGGAGCCCGATTAGGGCTTCTGGTTACAACACCTTCTGATCGTGGAATTTCGGATCGCGGAAGTGGTCGAGCTGGTCGGAGGGACACTGGTTGCGGGAGACCAGGATCGGGTCCTGAGCGGAGTGCGGACCCTGAACGAAGCGGAGGAACATGACCTGAGCTTTTTTTCCAATCCGAAGTATAGGTCCCAGTTTGACACAACCCGGGCAGGAGCGGTGCTGGTAACGCCGGACATCCAGTCGGGTCCGCCTGAGGTGGCCCTCATTCAAGTTGACAATCCCTCCCACGCTCTTGCGGCCCTTTTGGGAAAAGTTGAGGAGCTTAACAGGTCATTTGCGCCAGGAGTTCGAAAGGGAGCTCATGTCGCGGAGTGCGCGGAGGTAAGTTCTGAAGCGGCGGTGCACGCTGGAGCTGTCATCGAGGATGGAGCCACGATTGGGCGGGGTTCAGAAATTCGCCCCGGAGCCGTGATTAGCCGAGACGTCGTGATAGGTGAGGACTGTATCATTCATCAGAATGTCAGCGTGCGGGAAGGGTGCATTCTGGGAGATCGAGTGATCCTGCAACCGGGAGCAGTAATAGGGTCTGACGGCTTCGGATATGAGTTTGTCAACGGTAGACACCACAAGGTGCCTCAGCTCGGGATCGTTGTTTTAGAGAGCGATGTTGAAGTCGGTGCTAACGCGTGTGTCGACAGAGCTCGCTTTGGTCGAACGGTGGTTGGTGAGGGAACTAAAATTGATAATCTCGTCCAAGTTGGGCATAATGTCGAAATTGGCAAAAATTGTATAATTGTCGCGCTTTCAGGTGTGGCGGGTAGCTCGAAGCTTGGAGAAAACGTCACTCTTGCTGCCCAGGTTGGGGTCAACGGCCATATTGAAATTGCAGATGGAGTGCAGTTGGGAGGAAAGTCTGGGGCTATGCAGAGTATTGATGAACCCGGCGTTTACATGGGAACCCCGGCAAAGCCATTTAAGGAAGAGGTTCGTCAGTGGCGTGACCTCACCAAGCTCAGGGAAATGCGACGAACTTTGAAGGTCTTGCGCGATGAGGTAGACCGCTTGAAGAAGGGCTGAATAAGCTACAGGGAGAGAGGCCTTCCGGATGACGGAACAACGGCACCCTCAACTTGTTTCTCAAACCACTCCAGAGCTGAGGGATCCCCGTGGACGAGAACGGTCTTTTGGGCATTTGCGGTTTGCATAAAGTCGAGCAGGTGATTCCGGGGGGCGTGTCCACTGAAATCGTAGACCTTCACCCCGCAATTCAGAGGGACTCCCGGAAGCTCAGGGTCGAGTTGGATTTCATCTCCAGCTTGAGCCGCCCGAATCTTTCCTCCAGGGCTATCCGGATCGGCATACCCAACAAAAAGAAGCATGTTCCCTGGCTTATCAATAAAGCCACGGGCGAATCCATTCGACGTCGTCTTTTCCGTCATCATGCCGCTTGAGAGAGCATATATTGCTCCTCGTTCAAGGGGTATAGGCCTGCGGCCCCGGCGGTTTCCGGTGATTGGATTCATATCCCTTAGGATCTTGAAATCCGGGGCGCTACGACGCGTAGAACCCGAGAACTTGTCATAGACGACAGTCATCTTGGTGCTTAGCCCCCCAATGTAGACCGGTGCATCCCTGAGGGAGTGGTCTAACTTGGCCTCATGAATCATAGTGAGGACCTCCTGAGTTTTGCCGATAGCGAAAACGGGGACAAGGACTGAGCCGCCCTCGTTCAGGCATTGCTCAATATCATTGATGAAGCGGTTTCTTTCTTTCTTTGGACAATAGGAGGCTGGTCGGGGAGAATCCCCTCTAGTGGTCTCGACTATCAGGGCATCGAGATTTTTCGCCGCAAGGTCCGGAAAACGTGCGCCTTTTATAAGAGCATGGTCTTCGAACCGAATGTCACCGCTGTAGAAAAATCGTTTACTGTTTCCCTCCAGCAGGACTCCTGCTGATCCGAGGATATGGCCTGCATCGTAAAAGGTAGCTTTCACCGATCCGTTCCAGTCCAGATCAAAAGGCTTTTCATAATCACGAGGCTCGATGCGGGGGATCAGTTTGTCGATTGAGCGATGTGTAAAAAGGGGGTAGTCTTCGATTCCCAGTTCTGCGCGCTGAGACTTCATCACGTTCACAGAGTTATGAAGGAGTGCATCAGCAAGGGCACATGTCGCCGGCGTCATGAAAACCCGTGCGGAAGGTTGGTCACGCATCAGGACTGGCAGCGTGCCAACATGATCAAGGTGAGAGTGAGTGACAATGATGGCATCGAGGCTATCATGGGGCAGGTCCTCGTAACGAGGAATGCTAGCCTGGCCCTTTTCCTTGGGGTGCATGCCGGCGTCCAGCACAATGCGGGTATCGCCGATCTCAAGCAGGTAGCTGTTGGCCCCGATCTCAATGGTCCGGTTAAGGAGGGTGAAGCGAGCGTCGGGCACGACTTGAGGGCTGTGATGTGAGCAGGGCGGGGTTCGCCCAGATACTCGGCTGGAAAGAAACTGTCCGATCGGAAAACGTAGCAGGGGGCGGATTCGAACCGCCGACCCAAGGCTTATGAGTCCTTTGCTCTACCCCTGAGCTACCCTGCCATTTAACCTCTGAGGCGACGGGGGCTTACAGATTGGGTCCGGCGGTGTCGATATCAAAAAGATATCTGGAGGGTAGTAAAGAGCAGCGCACAGTTTGCAGCGACCTACGGTTGAAATAGGAGAGTCAGGGGGGCGCCCCGGCCATTTTGGAGTCCAAGAAGGCTCTGCGAATCGGAGAATTGGAGTCAAATGAGGCAAAAACAGGGATTTGAGGGCTAAATGTAAGGGAATTAGAGATTATTAGGGTTGTTTTGGAGGCAGTGACAAAATTCTTAAAAAATAGGCGAAATAGGCCTTGTCAACAAGGGGCTGACTCCTATAGTCGCGCCCCCCAAAATCGTGGCTGGATTCTGTGCGACATCGCGGAAAATAGCTTAAAAAGCGGTTTACCAGCTTATCGGGTGCAGCTCCGGATAACAGGCTCCTGCGAGGGTAATCCTCGCCGGCCTGCCTCCTGCCTCGGTGAGTGTTCAGAGATCAATAGAGATATTCTCAAACAGCAGGAATCATGCCGACCATTAACCAACTCGTCCGTAAGGGGCGCAAGCAGGCAGTCAGGAAGTCCAAGTCGCCGGCGCTCTCAAATTGCCCGCAGCGACGTGGTGTCTGCCTCCAGGTCTACACCCGGACACCGAAGAAGCCGAACTCCGCCCTGCGGAAAGTGGCGAAGGTTCGTTTAACGAACGGGTTTGAGGTTATCGCCTACATCGGCGGAGAGGGGCACAACCTGCAGGAGCATAGTATTGTCCTAGTCCGCGGGGGCAGGGTGAAAGATCTCCCAGGTGTGAGGTATCATATTGTAAGGGGTTCCCTCGATACACTTGGTGTCGAGAACCGAAAGCAGAGCCGATCCAAATACGGAGCCAAGCGGCCGAAGAAGTAAGCTGATCTGAAACAGGAAGGAACTCAGAAATATGGCAAGAAGACGAAGAGTTTACCACAAGCCGGACAGGCGAGATCCAAAGTTCGATAGTGAATTGATCGGACATCTCATCTCGAAGGTGATGAAGGATGGGAAGAGGGCCCTCGCCGAGAGGGTTGTCTATTCCGCGATCGACAAGGCTAACGAAGGAACGGACACGGTTGATCCTCTGGAGGTCGTGACCCGGGCAATTGAAAACTCAAAGCCGCGGGTTGAAGTGAAAAGTCGCCGGGTTGGTGGAGCAACTTACCAAGTTCCGCTCGAGGTCGCAGCGTTGCGTTCCGAGGCTCTGGCAATGCGGTGGATTATTGGATTTGCGCGAGGACGCAAGGGAACACCGATGCATGTCGCCCTCGCGAATGAAATCAAGGACGCTGCTAACAATACGGGCGGAGCGGTCCGTAAACGCGATGATGTCCATAAGATGGCACAGGCCAACCGCGCCTTTGCTCACTTCCGCTGGTAGTAAATAGTATTAATGCTCGCCACTGCCACAGTTTCAGCTCCCCAGATGTCTGAGAGTCCTAACAGCCCTGACAGGCCGTATCCGCTTGAGCGGACACGGAATATCGGGATTGCGGCTCATATTGACGCTGGGAAGACAACGCTGACAGAGCGGGTCCTGTTCTACACTGGCATGATTCACCGGATCGGCGAGGTGCACGATGGTGCAACGACGACCGATCACATGGAGCAGGAGCGCGAACGGGGAATCACGATCACTTCGGCTGCGGTTACTTGCGAATGGATGCAGAGGAAAGACGAGGGGGTTTACAAGTTGTTTGAGGAAGAGAAGCAGAGGGTGAACATCATCGATACTCCCGGTCACGTCGACTTCACTGCGGAAGTGGAAAGATCTCTCAGGGTTCTCGATGGAGCGATCGTTGTGTTCTGTGGAGTCGCAGGAGTTCAGCCTCAGACCGAAACAGTCTGGCGGCAGGCTTCCAAATACAACGTGCCCCGGATCGTGTTTGTCAACAAGATGGACCGCGTTGGGGCGAATTTCCAGAATGTGGTTGAAGAGGTCCGAGAGAAGCTGGGGGCAACGCCACTGCGAATCCTTATTCCCATAGGATCGGAAGAGCATCTCAAGGGCCAGATTGATGTTCTGAACAGGAAGGCCGTGGTTTACACCGAGGATGATACTCTTGGTTCAACTTTTGAGATCCGAGAGCTGGATGAGCGGCAGGCCCAAGAAGCCGACGAAGCTTACGGAGAAATTCTTAACACGCTGGCCGATGTCGATGAGCATCTGGGGGAAAAGTTTCTTCTGGAGGAAGAAATCACGGTGTCAGATCTGAAAAAAGCAATGCGCCGCGCTACCATAGCGAACAAGGTTGTGCCCATTGCCGGGGGGTCTGCCTTTAAGAACAAGGGGGTGCAGTATCTGGTGGACGCGGTAGTGGATTACCTGCCCAGTCCCTTGGAGATTCCTGCTGCGAGAGGGCAGAGTTCTGAAGATGAAAATGATGAGGTGGTAGCTGCTACCGATGATAATGGGAAATTTTGCTCTCTGGCCTTCAAACTCTGGGCTGACAAATATGTAGGAAAGCTCGTCTTCTTCCGGGTCTATTCGGGAACAGTTTCGAAGGGTGACATGGTCTACAACCCGCGGACACGCAGGAAGGAGCGAATCGGCAGGCTGATTCAGATCCAGGCGGACAAGCATGAGGAGATTGAAACATGCTACGCAGGGGATATCGCAGCAATCGTGGGAATCAAAAATGTGACGACTGGGGACACCCTATGCTCTCAGAAATTTGACATTCTTCTTGAGCCTCCGAGTTTCCCAGAGCCGGTTATAGCAATGGCGGTTGAGCCTCGAACTACAGCTGACCAGGAGAAGATGTCCTCAGGTCTAGCTCGTCTGATGGAGGAAGACCCGACTTTCGTGGTCCATACTGACGAGGACACAGGACAGACAATTATTTCAGGGATGGGTGAACTCCACTTGGAGGTCATTATCGACCGTCTTCGTCGTGAATTCAGCGTGGAGGCTAACGTGGGCAAACCCCAGATTGCTTACAGGGAAACGATCACTGCCGATGCAGGTGGAGAGGGGCTCCTTAAAAAGCAGAGCGGGGGACGAGGTCAGTATGGCCATGTCGTGCTCGATGTGTCGCCGAATGAAAAGGGTGCCGGCCTGACGACAAAGAGTCTCGTGGTTGGTGGTGCAATCCCTAAAGAGTTCATGAACGCAGTGATCACCGGAGTTACTGAATCGATGACAAATGGGATTGTTGCAGGCTATCCGGTCGTCGACGTTCATGTGAATATCACAGATGGCTCGTCTCATGATGTGGATTCCAACGAGAACGCCTTTAAGATGGCCGCAATCTTTGCAATGAAGGATGCCTTCCGAAAGGCAGGCTCCATCCTTCTTGAGCCGATAATGGATGTAGAGGTAACAACCCCTGAGGAAAATCAGGGGGATATCATGGGAGACCTGAACCGTCGGCGCGGCCAGATTCAGGAGATGGGTAGCAAAGGAAACGTTGCCATCGTCAAATCCAAGGTGCCTCTCGCTGAAATGTTTGGATACTCCACAGATGTCCGGACCATCTCGTCAGGCCGAGCCTCATTTGTAATGACCCCCTCCAGTTTTGAACCAGTTCCGCAGGCTATCGTTGAGGCGATCTGCAAGGAACGTGGGACAGTAGCTGCCTAATTCGCCCAGTAATACATTTTCTTCTCTCGACCATGGAAAATCAGAAAATCAGAATTCGTCTCCGAGCTTACGACCATCGAGCGATCGATAAGTCAGCGGAAGAAATCGTGGAGACAGCCAAGCGGACGGGCGCCAAGGTCGCAGGTCCAATTCCCTTGCCTACGCGGATTGAAAAATACTCGGTGAACCGTTCTCCGCACGTGAACAAGAAATCAGCAGAGCAGTTCGAGATCCGAACTCATAAGAGGCTTCTCGATATCATGGACCCTACCGCGCGGACAGTCGACGAACTCAAAAAACTGAATCTCCCTGCCGGGGTCGACATTACAATTCGGATCTGAGGCCGAAAAATTTAACGTTTAACTCCATACGACGATGTCACTAGGACTGATTGGAAAGAAAATAGGTATGACCAGGCTCTTTGATCAAGAGGCTGGCAGTGCGGTCGCGGTTACCGTGATCGATGTGGGAGGCAATGAGCTCGTGCAGCAGAAAACACCTGATTCCAAAGATGGGTATAGCGCCGTTCAAGTGGCCTATTCGGATCAGAAGGAGCAGCGGATGAAGCAGCCAGCCATGGGTCACCTCAAGAAGCATGGCGTTGCGGCCAAGAGCATCATCCGTGAGTTTCGCCTCGAAGAGGGTGAGGAGTTGCCGGAGTCCCACCCAGGTGCGGAACTTTTCAAAGATGGCCAGTGGGTGGACGTCATTGGCACTACCAAGGGTAAGGGCTTTCAAGGAGTGGTGAAGCGCTACAATTTTGGAGGTGGACCGGCCGCTCACGGACATATGACTCACAGACGGCCGGGAGCCGTCGGTGCAGGAACGTGGCCTGGCCGTATCTGGAAGAACCAGCGGATGCCTGGACACGATGGACAGCGCAACCGGACAACGCAGAATCTGAAAATCGTGCAGGTCCGCCCGGAGGATAACGTGATTCTCGTTTCCGGTGCAGTTCCGGGTTCGAAGGGTAGCTATGTGGTTGTCCGGCCCGCCAAAAAGAAGCCTTCGCCGGCGGAGTAATCGAATCTCTCAATTTAGGAAGGAAGCAATATGTCAGCTACAACACTTACTCTTGAAGAAGCCAAAGCCGCCAGTATTACAGTGCTGGAGGACCGTGAGAAGGGCAGTCAGGCGGTTCACGACCTGATCGTGGCCTATCAGGCTAACCGTCGGTCCGGGAGCGCGAATACCAAGACGCGGGGCGAGATCAGAGGAACCGGTAAGAAGATGTATAGGCAGAAAGGGACGGGTAATGCCCGTCACCGGACATCTAAGGTTCCTCTTTATGTCGGTGGAGGCGTAGCTCACGGCCCTCGCCCAAGGGATTACTCCAAGCAAGTGCCCAAGAAAATTCGGAAGTTGGCCTTCCGCCGCGTTCTCGGAGATTGCATCGCAGACGGTAAAATCCAAGTGGTCGACTCCTTTGAGATCGCGGATGGTAAGACCAAGTCCTTCCTGGCCGAAGTGGGAAAGATTACCGACGCCGAGAAGGTTCTCGTTGTTGCTCCCGAATTCGATGACAAAACCCTCCTTGCTCACCGGAATGTTCCGGGTGCGATGTGTCTGCCCGCCATCGAGGTAAGCATCGAAGAGCTTCTTTACCACGACAGTATCATTCTTACTGCTCCTGCGCTCGAGGTGCTGGCATCCCGGACCAGCTAAAGAATAGACCAAAGCGAATCATGAGAGATATTTATTCCGTTATCGACAGTGTCCGCCTGTCTGAGAAGTCCACGCTTCTTCAGGAGCTGCACAACGAGTATGTGCTTAAGGTGGATCGTCGTGCCAATAAGATTGAGATCAAGCGCGCGGTTGAGCAGGCTTTTGGCGTCAAGGTCACAAGTGTTCGCACCGCCAACTACAGCGGGAAGTCCAAGCGAGTCAGACGCGCCGATGAAGGAAAGACCGCGGCCTGGAAGAAGGCAATGGTACGGCTGAAAGATGGGGACTCAATCGACCTCATCTAGGGCTCTACGTCACTCAGTTCATAATACAGCGATTTAACAAAACTAGCAGTCATGCCACTTAAAAGCTTCAAGCCAGTGACGCCCTCTAACCGCTACAAGGTGTGGCCAAGTTACGAGGAAATCACCAAGAAGAAGCCCGAAAAGGAACTGACCGAGCCGCTTCCGAGGAGCGGGGGTCGGAACAATCAGGGCAAGATTACCTGTCGTCATATTGGCGGGGGACATAAGCGCAAGTATCGCTTGGTCGACTTCAGGAGACGTAAGCGTGAGGTCGAAGCCCGGGTCACGGCAGTGGAATATGATCCTAATCGAACTTGCCGAATCGCGTTGATTCAGTACTCCGATGGAGAGAAGTCTTATATTCTCTGCCCGTCCGGCCTTCAGGTAGGAGCAACCGTTCAGGCGGGAGAGAATGCGCCGCCTACGCCCGGTAATGCATTGCCACTCAGGAGTGTGCCTCTGGGAACGGCAGTCCACAATATTGAGCTGCGTCCAGGAGGAGGAGGAAAAGTGGCGAGATCGGCTGGTCAGCAGGCAGTAGTTTCAAACCGTGAAGGCGGTTACGCCTTGGTCAAAATGCCGTCTGGGGAAATTCGGCGCTTTCATGAAAACTGTTATTGCACAATCGGTCAGGTCGGGAATCGGGACCACATGAACGAGGTCTCAGGAAAGGCTGGGAGAACTCGCTGGAAAGGAGTCCGTCCGACAGTTCGCGGGATGTGTATGAACCCGGTAGATCACCCCAATGGTGGTGGTGAGGGTAAATCCAAGTCTGGTGGGGGAAGACAGCACCTCAAATCTCCATGGGGCCACACCAAGGGTCAACGAACCCGGTCCAAATACAAAGGCAGCAACAAGTTCATCGTCGAGCGCCGCAATGCCAAGAAGCGTTAACAACCTGAAATCATGCCACGTTCTCTAAAGAAAGGTCCTTTTGTAGACCAGAAGCTACTAGCCAAGATCGACGTCGCGGTCGAGAAGGGTGACAAGAAGCCAATAAAGACTTGGAGCCGGCGCTCCATGATTACACCAGA
>DIHT01000166.1 GCA_002420305.1 Akkermansiaceae bacterium UBA5689
ATCTGCCTGAGTTCATGGTTCGGGTGAGGGAAGGCAACGAGGAGAGCGTGCATTACTTTTCGAACGAGCCAGAGCTACGGAAGTTCTCTGACGAGAACCGGGATTTGAGACTCTTTGGTGATTTGTCTCCAGAGGAGGAAGAGGAATTCAGCACCTTGCATACGAATGGAGTCTCGCGGAGAGCGGTTCGCCATGAGTTGCATGAGAGTCATGCGGTGGCGAGGCTGCTGGAGCGGTTGGACGCAGCAGGAATTGATACCGGGCAGTTCTTTTCCCTAGATAAGCCGATTTACGAAATCGTAGAGGGGGAGAGTGAGAAGGAGTCAATAGTTCCTCTCTTCTCGGTTCCCGAAATTCTGGACAGGGTGTTGGAAATTGGGCGAAGGGGTGTCACCATTAAGCGGTTCAAGGGGCTTGGGGAAATGAATGCAAAGGAGCTCTACAGCACTACGATGGATCCGGAAACGCGTCAGCTTCTGAGGGTTCAGCTCGACGAGGATAACAATCTTGAGGCTGACCGCATGCTCGACACCTTGATGGGCGATGTAGTCGAGCCTCGAAAGCGCTTCATTGAGGATAATGCACTCAACGTGCGTAATCTGGATGTCTAAAGAAAATCAGCAGGCCTAAGAATTTCCATGTCCTCCGAAGACGAGATTAAACCAATCAGCGTTGCTGACGAGCTCTCCAAGTCCTTTCTGGACTACTCGATGTCGGTGATTGTTTCCCGTGCGTTACCTGACGTTCGGGACGGACTTAAACCATCCCAGCGCCGAATTCTCTACGCGATGAATGATCTGGGGCTGGCTCCAGGAAAGGCTCACCGTAAGTGCGCCAAGATTTGTGGCGACACCTCGGGAAATTACCATCCGCACGGAGAAGCAGTCATTTATCCGACCCTTGTCAATATGGCGCAGGACTGGTCGATGCGCGAAATTCTTGTCGACGGACAAGGGAACTTTGGCTCACCCGAAGCGGACCCACCCGCGGCAATGCGTTACACCGAGGCCCGCCTGACCCACCTCGGGATGGCGATGATGGCGGATCTCGATAAGAGAACTGTCGATTTCGTAGCCAATTACGACGAGACCACTACCGAGCCCACAGTATTCCCTGCAGCCTTCCCAAACCTCCTTGTCAACGGGGGCACTGGAATTGCGGTGGGGATGGCGACCAATATTCCTCCCCATAACTTGGGAGAGATTGTGGATGCTCTCTGCGCCCAGATCGACAATCCGGAGATTACCTTGCCGGAGTTGATGCAGTTTGTGAAAGGTCCCGATTTTCCGGTGGCCTGCGAGATTCGAGGCGTAAAGGGAATTGAGAGCTACTTCGCTACCGGTCGTGGATCGGTAAAAATGCGAGGAAAGATGGAGGTTGATGAAAAAGACAATGGCATCTCTATCATTACCATCACGGAAGTGCCTTATGGCGTCAACAGGGCGACACTCCAGCTGAGAATCGCGGAGCTGGTAAACCAGAAGATTTTGACAGGGATCTCCGGGATGCGAGATCTCACCGATGAGAATACCCGTATTGAGATTACTTTGAAGAGGGATGCTCGTCCCCAGGTCTTGGTAAACCAGATCTATAAGCTCACTGCGATGGAGACATCGTTCAGTGTGAACATGCTCGCCATTCATGAAAGGCGTCCGAAGTTGCTCTCTCTGAAAGAGGCTCTCGATTGCTATATTGAACACAGGCGGGATGTGGTTGTGCGCCGCACGCGGCACCTCCTGGAGAAAGCAGAAGATCGTGCTGAAACTCTGGAGGCGTTGCTGCTTTCACTTGGACGACTAGACGATTTCATAAAGATGATTCGCGACTCCAAGAGTCGCGATGAGGCGCGGTCGAAGGTTAAAAGCTATACTTTTACTCGAGAAGCCGCAGAGGGACTCGGTGTTTTGATTCGGGACCAGCCTAGCCTCTCTGGTGATAACTACGTGTTCACCGATCGGCAGGTGAATGCGATTCTTGAACTGCGTTTGTATCAGCTTGTGGCGCTGGAGAGGGAGAAGATCAAGAATGACTACGATCAGATTATCGAGGAAATCAAAGATCTTATGGATATCCTTGCGAAGGAGTCCCGGGTGCTAGGGATTATCAAGGATGAGCTTCGCCTCGTTAAGGAAAAATATGGCAACCCGCGCAAATGTGAAATTTTACCCGACGATGGGGAGATTGCGATTGAGGACCTAATAGCAAATGAGGGAATGATTTGTACTTTAAGTCATCGCGGATACGTGAAGCGGACTGCAGCCGGTGAGTATCGCCTGCAGGGTCGGGGTGGTAAGGGGGTTCGTGGAATGGCAACCCGGGGCTCGAATGACAATGATGACGACTTTGTAGAGCACCTCTTCAGCGCTCAGGCACACGATTATCTGATGTTCTTTACCAATACCGGGAGGGTCTACGTAGAGAGGGTTTATGAGCTGCCGGAGGGCTCCAGGTCATCAAAGGGCAGGAGTATAAAGAACGTGCTTAATCTTCAGCCGGACGAGTCAATTGCTGCCATGTTGCGTCTTGAGCGGCGTCTTGACGAGGAAGGGAACGATATTACCTTCCGGGAAGATGCAGGATTCGTCCTTTTTGCCACTCGCAACGGGAAAGTGAAGAAAACCGGGCTCCACGATTTCAGGAATTTTCGGAAGGATGGGATTATCGCAATCAAGCTCGACGAGAATAACGAGCTGATCGATGTCCGACTTACCAGTGGGAATAATGAAATCGTTCTAGTCACCCGTAATGGGCTGAGCCTGCGATTCGTTGAGGAGCAGGCT
>DIHT01000048.1 GCA_002420305.1 Akkermansiaceae bacterium UBA5689
GGCTTGAACTTGTTGAATTCGTCTACCCGGGCCACAAAGTCTTTTGGAGCGCCAGCTGATTGGGAGGAATTGATGAGCTGATTGTAGCGCTTGCCAGAATCCAGCTTGAACTGATTGGGGTCCTCTACCATCAGAGTGATGAGAGAGTCCCAGACCTGCTCCGAGGTCATTCTCCGAAGGAGGGGACCAGGAAAGTAATAAGGATCGGTAATGTTGACTTCCTTCCTGCTAGCCAGTCGGTTGTAGGCCTTCGTATTAACGATTGCCCATGCGAAGGCTTTCAGGTCGAAATTGAGAGAAACCATCTCCTCGGCGAGGACTTTGAGGAGGTCAGCGTTGAGGCTTTTTTCAGGATCGATGTTATGAATCGGCTCGGCGGCGCCACGGCCCATATAGCGAGCCCACATGCGGTTGGCGATATTCATTGCGAATCGCTCATTCTTGCGGGATGTGAGCCACGCGGCAAGTCGCTGGCGAGGATTCAGGGCAGCCGCGGTTGAGCCGTTCTCCTTACCGAAAAGGATCCATGGGTCTACCTTATCCCGGGGAAAACCATCTTCATACTGGTAATTATCAGGAAGTCTCATCGAGCGGTTTGCGACGGTATGGACGCGAAGCTCACTGGCGCGGCTCATATCACGGAGAGCTCGCTGATAATTTCCGACGATATTGTTGATACGCCTTTTTTGCTCTTCGTTTCCTGGATCAAGCTTCTGGCTGGTCGCAATGTAGGCCTCGAGTTCCTTCTTCTTGGGCATCTTGGCCTGCTGTGCCTTCCCCTTGGTTTCAAGGTCAGCAAGGTAGGCAGAGAATTCATAGTATTGATACTGTGTCCATTCACCGTCGGGGTCGTCGTGGCATTGCGCACATGTGATGTTAGTGCCAAGGAAGACTTTGCCCATGAAAGCGACGTGATCGAGTTTCATCCCGTTGTCGCGGAGATGATACCCTACTGCGGCGTTGTCCCAGATCCGACCCTCGGCCATCACGATCTCTCTCACCAGCTCGTCCCACGGGGTATTGGTATCGATCTGCTCTTTCAGCCAGTGGATGAAGGCATCGTTTCGTAGTATTGTGCCGGGGAACGTGGTCTGGATCCGAAGGAGTTCGGCAAGGTGGTTGTAATTGTGGCTGGCGTAGTCCCACGATTTCAGAAGCTTGATCACGAGTTCCTGCCGCTTGTTCTTCTTGCGCGAGTTCAGAAAATCCTTTGCTTCGTCGTAGTCGGGTATGCGGCCTGCGATATCGAGATAGACCCGACGCAAGTACATGTGGTCGTTGAGCCCCTCATTATATTTTAAATTCTTCTTTTCGAGACCAGCATCGATGGCGGCATCGATTCGCTTGACTGCCAGAGCTACGAGGTCGGCTTTCCCGGTCATGGCTCTCTTCCCCACAAATTCCTGATCAGCTTTTGAGAGAACTTTCAGAGGCACGCTGACAACCTTGTTGGTGTCATCGAGTCGGATTTTCACTACTCCGCTACTCAGATCTATAAAACTGCCCTTTATCGGCTGGCCACTGGAGTTGATCCATGTGCGCCCGGAAACCATCGGAAGAGACAGCAGGCTGATGAGACCAAGAACAGAGAAAAGCCGAAGGGACATGATGGGAAAAAACATCCGAAGGTTGATGGGGAGCCTAGAATAGATACGAATTTTACAGGCGATTGTCTATCTCATTGAGGAGAGAATAGCCGCGTGGCAGACCCTTGTATTCACGCGCGGCCGGAAATCACGGAGGAGCGGTTACCTCAAAGCGGTCAGGGATGGAGGGCCAAATATACTCACGGGCCTACCGATTCCTTCTTGGCTGATAGTATTTGAAGCTTGGCCGTTTCGCAGAACGGCCCTCGCTTTTAGTTGAGGCTATGAAGGGGAGGGCCTTTTCTCTTCGCTAAGATGCTGGGTTTGATAAGAGTCCAAGTCTTTACGTTTTTTGATGTGCGGGCGGCCACCTTTTTTTGTTTGCTGTTCTCGAACATGATTCCAATCCACCGCATCCTGCTTCTCCTTTCCGTGCCTGTATTTGGATTTGGATGTACGCCGCAATCGGGAGAAGTAACACCCATCGGGGGAAGCCTGCCTCTTCCGGTGTTGCCTGGCGATACGGAGGGGATCCAAGCCAGACCCAGTTATGAGAATGCTCTCCAGCTTGCTGATTCGGTCAAGGTTGGCATGCCTCAACGGGTAGTGGAGGCCATGTTCGGCTCGCCGGATAAAGCGGGCTACAAGGAATACGGCAGGGCTGCGGGTGCTCCATGGCGGGCTCTTGTCTGGGAGTGGGTCTTCCAAGATGCCACTCCTCCGAGAGCTCTTTCGATTGTATTTCAGCAAGACGAGTCAGGGAATTGGCGGGTCAACCACGGAGACTGGCCTGAGTAGCATTCTATTGCTGTGGAACAGGTGCTTCCAGAACGGTCGCGCCATTGGTTTCGTTCATGACGAGAATACTGAATTTGAGGGTGCTGCCGATGTCACTCGTGCTTACACTGGCGTAGTCGAACTTACCTCTGATATCGGTATATCCGTCCTTGTAGAATTGCGGCCCGGAATCAGTCAGGGCGTAGATTTTGACATAGGTGGCTGGCAGTGGCCGATTGTCACCGTTGTGGCGCACGGTGAGAATGCCGTAGCGTTCACTAACCACGGTGTTCAGCTCATTGGAGTAGACCGCGAGTGAGCGTTTCTTTCCTCCTCCAATCACCTCGATGAGTACGTTTTTCGACTGGTATTCGCGGGGAAGTTCAAAATTGTGAGAGCGCTTGCTGTCGGGAAGTTGGAGGCGCTCGGACTTGTTGGGTTGGACTATGGAGAAGCCGTCACTCCCACTGGATACGAATGGATTGGTGCTGAAGAGGGACTCCAGATCCATTTCGTAGTAGTTGACCTGAACGTTGGTGACCTGCTGGTAGTCGATGGTCACGAGTGACCCATCGACCTCGAGCTTCAGGGAGGGTTTCCTCGCGGTCAGCGGCAAGGGCAAAACCCTCGATGAAACCAATCTCCTGCTGCGCGCAGACCCGGGGAATGAGGATCGCCAGCAAGGCAGAGGCAAGCATGAGGAGATGGGTGAATCGGGATGCTTTGTTCATCAGCGTAATTGGGTGATCTGGACGGAGTGCATGTTGGCCAAGCCATGGTCAAGAAGGGTGGCCACTAAGAAGCGGATACGAAGTGCTGATCTTTCTTAGAAGTTTAATGGGCCACGCCTCCCCATATGCTCCAATTAGGGGAGGATACGCCCAGCAATATAGGGGCGAAATACAGTGGGGGTTTTAGTGGCGGGGCGTCAGGCCCCTGGATAGTCAAACTGGCTCAAAGCCCCGGTTTTCCTGAATAGAGGGCGCCAGCAATAGCTCAATATCATGGATATGGCGGTGGGAAGACCTATGGCGAGAATCAGGGGGAATGGACCGTGCATCCAGTCGACTGGTGGGATTCCGGGAGAGCTGAGAAAGAGGGCAAACGCTGGAAAGGTGAAAAGAAGCAGTCCTGGAAGGTTGAAAAAGAACCACGGGATGGCCGCCGTCCACCACAGTGGGGAGCTACTGGATCCCAGAAGCACCACTGCCATAGCAGTCATAATCCGGCATGCATTGAGATTCAGGATGAGGCGGGAAAGCGATGGCATATAGGAGGTGAAACTCCTGCCCGGCGCTCTATATTCATTTCAATCCTGAAAGTTTAAGAAGAAACGCATGTTCCAGCGCGGTATCGCGAAAGCGGTCAAAGCGCCCTGAGGCCCCTCCGTGGCCGGCGGTCATATCGGTCTTGAGCAGGAGGAGATTGTTGCCGGTGGATCGGTGACGGAGGCGGGCCGCCCATTTGGCTGGTTCCCAGTACTGAACCTGAGAGTCGTGGAGTCCAGCGAGGATCAGCAGGGCAGGATAATCCACGTTCGTGACATTATCGTAGGGGGAGTAGGAGAGCATATAGTGGTAAGCTTCCTCTTCGGAGGGGTTTCCCCACTCATCGTATTCGAATGTGGTGAGAGGAATTGTGTCATCGAGCATGGTGGTGACCACGTCAACGAAAGGAACATCGGCAATGAGACCCCGGAACAGATTGGGACGCATGTTGGCGACGGCCCCAATCAGCAGTCCTCCTGCGCTACCTCCTCCTGCGAACAGTCGATCCGGATCGGCGTATTGTTCCTTGGCGAGGTGCTCAGCACAGTCAATGAAGTCCGTAAAAGTGTTCTTCTTTTTCATGAGCTTACCGTCCTCGTACCACCGTCGACCGTGCTCCTGTCCGCCGCGGACGTGAGCGATAGCATAGACGAATCCACGATTGATCAAACTCAACATGGTGCTGCGAAACCCGGCCGACATACTAGAGCCGTAGGAGCCGTAACCATAGAGATACAGGGGAGCAGTTCCGTCGCGCTTTACACTCTTGTGGTATACGAGCGAGATGGGAATCTTTGTGCCATCCTTGGCTGTGGCATCCAGTCGCTCAGTGCGGTAAGTATCGCTGTCAAATCCGCCGAGGACCTTCTGCTGCTTGAGAAGAGACTTTTGCCGGGTCCTCATGTTGTAATCAAACGTGCTGTCGGGAATCCTCATCGATTCAAAACTAAAGCGGAGAGTTTCCGTGTTCATTTCAACATTTACCCCGAGTGATGCGGAGTAAGCTGGCTCCTCGAAGTCGACTTCATGCCATTGTCCTTCTGCGTTACGTATGCGGATCCGGTTCAAGGCATTGCGCCGTTCCGTCACCACCAGATAGTCGCGAAAGACCTCGACGCTGCTCAGGTAGACATCATCGCGCGAGGGGATGACTTCCTCCCAATTCTTCTCAGCCGTATGCTCTAGGGGACTACTCATCAGCCTGAAGTTGGGAGCCTCCTTGTTAGTGCGGATGAGAAACCGGTCGTCCACGTGGTCGATGCTGTATTCCAGGTTGCGGCGGCGGGGACTGAAGATCCGGGGCTTGTCACCAGGCCGGTCCGCCTCGATCAGAAGAAATTCATCGGAGAGTGTCTGGCTGGACCCAATTACGATAAAACGGCCGGACTTGGTCTTGTAGACGTAGCATCGGAAGGTTTCATCCTTCTCCTCAAAAACCAGCACATCATTCTGCACCGGGGACCCCAGGACATGTTTGTACACTTGGTAAGAGCGTAGAGTTTCGGGATCCTGACGCGTGTAGAAGACGGTTTTGTTATCATTAGCCCAGGCATGATTGCCCGTCACGTGTTCGAGTTTGTCGGGAAGGATCTCTCCGGTGACAAGATTCTTGAAGCGAAGGGTGTAGATCCGGCGGCCCCGGGTGTCGGTCGAGAAGGCCACGATTTCCTCGTTACTACTCAGTTCTCCCGTGCGGTGCCGGTAGAACTTATGTCCTTTTGCCATGGAAGGGATATCGAACATGATCTCTTCCTTGTTCGTTCCGACGCGTCGTCGACAAGAGAGAGGGTAGGAGTCGCCTTTGCGGTAGCGCCGGTAATACTCGTAGTTTTTTTCACGGTAGGGAACGGATGAGTCATCCTGGACGATTCGCCCGACGATTTCATCGAAGAGGTCCTTCTGCAGGTCCTCCGTTTCCCTGAGCATATCGGAGGTGTAGTCATTTTCCTCCTGAAGGTAGGAGATGACGTCGGGATTCTCCCGGTTCCTTAGCCAGTAATAGGGATCATCGCGGGTGTGGCCATGGGGAGCAACAACTTGGTGGGGAATGCGCTTGGCGCTTGGCGGAATGGGATCAGCCATAACAAGATGGGGGAGAAAGGAGCCGAGGATGAGGAGAAACCGGCTAGGGGAGTTCATGGTTAGACTGTAACCTCTGGGTCAAGTGAGCGATCGGAGGCTTGTTACCGGAGGACTGGAGCGCTAAGTGGAGGGCAGCAAACTTATCTTGAGCCGATGCCAAACCCTTGGACTGGAAAAGGAAATCCCTACACGAGGGAAGAAGTGATCGAGCGCCTGCAGGATACTCTGGGGCGGGGAGAGCCCATTATTGCAGCAGGTGCCGGAACGGGGATTAGTGCCAAGTTTATTGAGAAAGGGGGAGCGGATCTTATCATCATTTATAATTCGGGTCGTTTTCGAATGGCTGGCCATGGCTCTACGGCAGGGCTCATGGCATATGGGGACGCCAATGCAGTCGCGATGGAGATTGGAGAGTTCGAGGTTCTTCCTGTCGTGGAAGAGGTGCCGGTTATCTGTGGAGTGCATGGGAGCGATCCCCGGCGGCGGATGTGGCATTTTCTCAGTCAGGTTAAGGAGATGGGTTTCAGTGGGGTGAATAACTTTCCCACTCATTCAATCGTGGATGGAAAGTTCCGGCAGATTCTCGAGGAGACTGGGATGAGCGTGCAGAAGGAGGTCGACATGGTTGGGTTGGCGCGTCGCATGGATCTTTTCTCCATTGTCTATGTGGGTTCGCCGGAGGAAGCTCGGGACATGGCAGAAGTGGGCGCCGATGTCATCATTGCGCATGTGGGAACGACCATTGGAGGATCGATTGGAGTCGTGGAGGCGGCCATGACACTTGAGGAGGCGGCGGTGAGGACGCAGAAAATTATCGAGGCAGGGAAAACGGTAAGGGATGATGTGATCTACCTCAGTCACGGTGGTCCGATCTCCAAGCCGAAAGATGCGGCCTACATTAACGAGCATACCGATACGGTAGGGTTCGTTGGAGCCTCCAGTCTTGAGCGGATGGCAATTGAAGGGTCTCTCACCAATCTTACGAGGGAATTCAAGTCGATCCCGGTCAAGCGGAAGTAGCAATGTCAGCCATCGCAGTTCTCGGAACTCTTGATAGCAAGGGCGCTGAGCATGCCTTCGTGGCGGAGCAAATCCGTTTGCGAGGGCACAAGGTCCTCCTGATTGATGTTGGGACAGGTGACGATCCAACGGTAGATCCGGGTGTAAGCCGCTTTGAAGTGGCGGCGTCTGCCTCCGTTGACCTGCAGACAGTTCTCGATCGGAAGGACCGGGGAGAATGTGTGGCTGCGATGACTCGTTCTGCACCGGTGCTTCTTGCTCAACTCGTGGCAGAGAAACGAATTAGTGGAGTAATCTCGCTCGGAGGAGGAGGGGGTACAGCTATCGGCACTGCAGCCATGAGGGCACTCCCGACTGGGTTTCCCAAGGTTATGGTTTCGACTTTGGCGAGCGGAAATACCTCTCACTATGTGGGCACTCGGGATATCGTCATGATTCCCAGTGTGGTGGATATTTCGGGATTGAATCGTGTTTCGCGTACTATCTTTACACGAGCTGCTGGGGCCATCTGCGGAATGGTTGAGAGTAAGGTGAATGTCAGCAATTCGCGTCCGACTGTTGTAGCCAGCATGTTTGGTAATACGACGGATCTTGTCTCTATGGCTCGAGACAAACTGGAAGCGGCTGGTTACGACGTGCTGGTCTTTCACGCCACTGGAATGGGGGGCAGAACCATGGAGTCGCTCATCGAAAGTGGAATGGTTGCTGGAATCCTCGACGTAACTACCACCGAATGGGCGGATGAACTGGCTGGTGGAGTATTAACTGCCGGTCCTAATCGCCTTGATGCAATGACCAAGGCGGGAGTGCCTGCGGTCCTCGCGCCTGGGTGCCTTGATATGATCAACTTTGGTGAGAGAGACAAGGTTCCTTCTCGATTCAGGAATCGGGCTATCTACGAGCACAATCCTCAGGTTACTCTCGTGCGGACCAGTCCGGAAGAATGTGGCCAACTGGGTAAGATTCTTGCTGAGAAGGCCAATGCTAACAAGGCCCCTACGTCGATTCTCATTCCTACTCAGGCCGTCAGCGTGATTGGTGCCCCGGGCGGGGTGTTTCACAGCCCGGAAGCGGATGCGAAGCTTTTTGAGGCGATCCGGGCAGAATCTGCAGTTGAGGTTCTGGACCTTCCGGTCGAGATCAACAGCGAGGAGTTTGCGACAGCGTGTGTGAAGACGCTGCTGAGCTTAATGAGTAGGCAATAATTCTGTGATCGAGCCTGAGGAGCCCGGCTCCTGATCAATTAAAGAGGGCGTTTCGATTCTGATGTAACCTGCTCTCGACAGGTCTTCCGATCCTGCACAAGGTGAGAGAGTCATGAACCTATTGCCTGTCTTGTCCGGGGTGATTTTCCTCGCCCTTCTGCCTGCCACTGCCGATCATCACAAGGTTGCCGGTCCCGAGGTTCTCTTTGATGGGAAGACTCTGGAGGGCTGGAATGTCAACAACGGTGAGGGCAGGTGGTGGAAAGTATCGGGTGGGGCAATCGAGGGGGGATCGCTGACGGAGCACGTTCCACACAATACTTTTTGCGTCTCTAACAAGTCGTATGGCGACTTTGAGTTGAATTTGAATTTCAAGATTACACCAGTGAAGGGAGGTATTAATTCCGGTATTCAGATCCGGAGCCAGCGTATTGCTGATCATCACGAGATGATTGGCTATCAGGCGGATGCTGCGAAGAATTACTGGGGAAAGATTTATGATGAATCACGTCGCCGTAAAGTCATCTCCGAGCTCCTGAACCCTGAAGCTCTGGCTAAGGCTGTGAAGTCAGACGGGTGGAATCATTACCGCATTGTCTGTGAGGGGCCTCGCATCCGCATGTGGCTGAACGATGTAGCCTGTGCGGATTACGTTGAGAAGGACCCCAAGATCCCCCTCGAGGGCCATATCGGGCTGCAGGTACATGGGGGAGGAACCCTTACGGTGCGTTTTAAGGATATTACCATACAGGAATTGTCTTCGTCGAAGAAGCGGTAGGATGGGGTGAGGAGGCCTGTCTGCCGATCTTCGCGTTCCTGAGTTCCGGGCTGCACGGAGCGTTCCTCTGAGTTATTCCTAGCCAGCCGGGGACAGCTAGCGGTTCAGGATCAGGTAGCGATGGTACAGGTAGAGCTCACGAAGCGTAAAGTGAGTTCGGGACTTCAAGGACTGAAACCGGGATGTTCTTGTGCCGGAAGGTGAGGCCTCGAGGCCCTGCCTTCGTGCGATCAATACCCCGCGCTTGAGGTGCCACGGATCACTTACAACCAGTGCGCTCCGGAAATTCTGTTTGTCCAGAATCTTCCCGGCCTCTTCAAGGTTCTGAATGGTTGTGGTGGACTGCCCCTCCATGAAGAGCGCGTGCTCAGGGATGTTCCGTTCGAGACAGTAGTGGCGGGCAACTTCGCCTTCTGAGTAGGGAGCTCCGGCACCTTTTCCGCCAGTCAGGACAAGAGCGCCAACACGACCCTCAAGGTAGAGCTTTATCGCATGGTTCAACCGCTCCTTAAAGACAGGAGAAGGTTTGTTGTGCCACGCAGCCCCTCCGAGGACGATCGCGCAGTCTGCGTTCTGGCCGTTATCCTGAAATCCATAACGGCTGATGGCAATGACCTGCCAGATGAGATAAAGAGCCAGAAAGCCGGAGGTGAAAGCTGTCAGGCGCAGCAGGAATCGACGTGAGCTAATTTTTTTTCGAGCAGGTCGGCTGCTGGATTCGAGAGGTCTTCCCGGTTCCGGATCGGAGCCATTGGCCTGATCTTTTCCCCGAACAGCACTCATCTTGATGGCCCTATCTTAACTGAGGTTGAAGCGATGGCTAGAAATCAGTCCGCCTCTCTAAAGTAATGGATCTCGAATTAGAATCCGGCATTCTTACTCCGTTGCAACGATCCAAGAGGGCCAATGGGTTTGGTTGTTGTGTGATCTTAATGGGCTTCCAGCCAGTTTTTTCCCGTTCCAGTATCGACTCTAACCGGAACAGCGTGCGGAAGTGGTAGGGCGTTTTGCATGGCTTCAGTAATTTTTGGGGTCAAAATGTCCAGCTCCTCCTCGTGCAGATCGAAGACGAGTTCGTCGTGAACCTGCAAAAGCATCCGGCTCCGATATTCGCCACTTTCGAGAAACTCCTGAACGCGGATCATGGCAATTTTGATCATGTCAGCTGCGCTACCCTGAATGGGGGTGTTGATGGCAGCTCTCTCTGCGTTACCGCGAACGGTGGCATTTGCGGAATTAATATCCCGAAGATAGCGCCTCCTTCCGGTGAGGGTTTCTACAAAGCCGGAACTCTTGGCCTCTTCCACGGTCGCATCCATATAGCTCTTCACTCCAGGATACTGTTCGAAGTAGGTGTTAATAATCTCACCTGCATCGGCTCTGGGAATTCCGAGCCTCTGCCCGAGGCCAAAGGCGGAGATCCCGTAAATGATGCCGAAGTTAACCATTTTTGCGGCACTGCGCATTGCGGGCTCTACCTCCTCTAGGCTCACCCCATTCACCCGGGCGGCGGTCGCCGAGTGAATATCAACTTCCTGCTCGAAGGCTTCGATCATTCCCCGATCTCCGGACATGGCAGCCATGATGCGAAGCTCGACCTGTGAATAGTCTGCGGCAAAAAGAACGAAATTTCCTTTTCTGGGGACGAAGGCAGTGCGGATCTCACGACCAAGATCCGACCGAATAGGAATGTTTTGGAGATTGGGATCGCTGGAGGCTAGTCGGCCGGTTGCTGCTACTAGTTGGTGGAATTGAGTATGCACCCGGCTATCTTTCTCTGCCACCCACTCAGGGAGACGGTCGACATATGTCGATTTCAGTTTGCTAGCCTGACGGTAGGATAGAATGTCCGCAACAAAGGGGTGGTTCACCGCCAGAGCGGTCAAGGTCTGCTCGTCAGTCCGGTATTGGCCGGTGGCCGTTTTACGTGGCTTTTCAACAAGCTTCATTTCGCCGAAGAGGATCTCTCCCAGCTGTTTTGGGGAATTCAGGTTGAAAGCCCTTCCAGCCTGTTTGACCAGCGATGCTGAGAGAATATCAATACGCTTCTGCATGGTTTCCCCGCAGGAGGCCAGGACATCGAGGTCGAGGGCGATTCCTTCATCTTCCATCGCCACCAGCACTGGGAGAACCCTGGCTTCGATATCATAGAACACACGGTGCTGCCCTTTCTCTTCCAAGTTAGGACGCAGAAGGTTAGCGAGTTGAAGTGTCACATCGGCATCCTCGGCCGCATAGCGGGCCATTTTTTTCACAGGGATTGAGGCGACGTCTATAATGTCTTTTTCGGCAAAAAGGTCTCTCTGCCTGTTGCCCTTTTCCGGGTTGGAGGAATCATTGCCGGTCAGTTCGCTCAGCTTTATGGGACTATAACCGAGGAGAGACTCCGCGAGATAGTCCATGGAATGGCGTTGGTCCGGATGCAAAAGGGTGTGGGCGATTAGGGTGTCGAAGAGAGGCCCGTTGACCTCGACTCCATGATTGAGCAAAACGGCCAGATCGTATTTCAGGTTATGGCCAATTTTCTCGGCTGATCCGGTCAGGACTGGGCGGAAGATTTCCAAGGCTTCCTTGTCCGGGAGAGTTGCGTAAAAAGCAGAGCCTTCTTTCCAGCTGAATGAAATGCCAAGAATGATGGCGCTGAAGCGATCGAGGGAGGTGGTTTCAATGTCGAAGCAGAAAGTTTTCTGTTGCGCGAGATTTGCAGCTAGCTCGCGGCGTTCGCTGTCTGTCGAAACCAGAGTGTATTCCGGATCAAGGTCCTCAATCGTCTTGAGATTTGCGGTTAAGGTTTGGCCTCCCTTTTCTCCGACCGTGACTGATGAATGGCCGCGCCCAGTGACGAATTCCTTGCCGAAGAGACGCTTGCCAAGGGTATTGAATTCAAACTCGGTGAAGAGGGATTGGACTTCCTCATCGTCCCGCCCTTGCAAAGCAAGATTCTCAATAGAGGAGTCAATTGGGACGTCTCTTATGATGGTGGCAAGCTTGCGGGAGAGTCTTGCTTGGTCAGCGTTCTCAATGATGCGCTCCTGGAGCTTGCCTTTAAGAGAATCCGTATTTTCCAGAATTCGATCTACGGATCCCCATTCAGCGATAAGTTTTTTGGCGGTCTTCTCTCCCACTCCCGGAACGCCGGGAATGTTGTCAGAGGCATCTCCCATGAGGCCAAGGATGTCGATCACCTGGTCGGGATGTTCAATTTGCCAGAGTTCTTTTAGCGTGGCGAGGTCTATGATCTCCCGCTCCTTGCCCTTTCTCCCGGGCTTCCACATGACGCAGTGCTCCGAAACGAGCTGGCCGAAGTCCTTATCCGGAGTGACCATGAATGTTTCGAAGTGGCCCTCTTTCTCCGCGTGGCTGGCGAGGGTTCCGATGATGTCATCGGCCTCGTAACCGTCGAGTTCCAGGATGGGGATTCTGAAGGCCTTACAGAGGCGTTTGATGCTGGGAAGGGCCGCTGCAAGATCTTCGGGCATTTCCTCCCTGTTGGCTTTGTATTCAGGATAGATCTGGTGGCGGGGCGTTGGTGCCCGGGTGTCAAAAGCAACGGCCAGATGCGTGGGTTTTTCGCTCTCAAGAATGGTAAGAATCGTATTCGTAAAACCGTAAAGAGCGGAGCTGTTTACCCCTTTAGAGGTATAGATGGGACTCCGGATAAGGGCGAAATGCGCCCGATATGCCAGTGCCATACCGTCAAGAAGGAAGAGCCGTTGCATTCCAGAGGATCCCGGCCTGAGGTGCCGAGGTCAACGGTTTCCCCTAATTTGACAAATCGCCTAAAATAGCGCTTTATCCAAAGAAGACTTTTTCACTCCATGAACAAATACGCAATCTGGGCTGGCGCCATCATTCTCAGCTTCTTCGCAGGGCGCATTATGTATCTGCCCCTTAGCGGCTCCCTGTTGGCCAAGGGTACGTCCTCGGTGGCGCTGCCCCAGTCCATGCAGGAGGTAAAATTTGGAGCTGGTGGTAATGAGCTTCGGATCAAGATTAATCTGGGAACGATTAAGCCGAACGAGTGGCCAAAGACCGTCAAGCTGTCCAAGAGAGTCTATGTGTCGACGGGCGATAATAATCAGCAAACTGCCCTGGAAAAAGGAACGACGGTTGAAGTGCGCGATTTGGACGGAGAGAGTTATATCCTCAAGGTTTCCCCAGGGGGGCCTCTGGAGGGAATTGTCCCAATTGTGGAGACCGACTTTGCTCAGCAGGTTATAGCCTACAGGGCTCGGCGTCATTTCGGCGCGAGCACTGCTGTCGCGCAGAATGAGAAGCCCGCACCAGTGCCTCCGCCTACCTTGCCAGATGTGGTTACAAATGACCCCGCGAAGGCTCCCTCTCCCGCGGCTCCGAATGCTACCCCGGAGCCAAAGCCGGCTCCCGAACCTGCGCCAACTCCCGAACCTGCTCCAACTCCCGAGCCTGAGCCGGAACCTGCTAATCTGAATCCAGAGCAGATTGTCGCGGCCATGCAGGAGAGCGTCAAAGGGGGAGGAATCAAAGAGTTTAAGTTTGAACAGGTCGAGGGATGGAAAGCGGGTGAAGAGGAAAATGTGGATGGCGAGATGTACCAGACGGGACTCGCGGCTTATAAGGCGCAGACAATTTTTGGAGAAAAAACGGTCCAAGCCAAGGCGTTGATCCAGAAAGGAAAAGTGGTCAAGTGGATCTACGCGAAGACGGGAATGGAAATTCGCTAACCTGGCACAGATTTTCTAAATCCCGGAGGTCGGGAATCTCCTTGAGTCATCAGGCGCCTGGGCAGAACCGGCTCCGAAGATGTTCCAGGTAATGTGAGGGATTTGTGTGTTCCCCGGTGGCAGACAGCATGAGCTCCTGAGGGAGCATGGTAGAACCTGCCGAATGAATTTTTTCTCTCATCCAGCCAAGAAGAGGCAGGTAGTTTGCCTTACTGCATTCAGTAGAGACTTCCTCATTGGAAATGGCGGCTCGAAAGAGCTGAGCGCTGTTGAGATTGCCTATACTGTAGGTCGAAAAGTAACCAAGGCCACCCATTGACCAGTGAATATCCTGGAGGCAGCCACTGGCGTCATCCGGGGGTAGAAAGCCGAAGAGGGACCTGAATTCCTCGTTCCATGCCTCTGGAACCTCCGCTATTTCCAAGTCCCGGTTCAGCAGGCGTCGCTCTATCGAGAACCTCAGAAGGATATGTAAGTCGTAAGTTGCCTCGTCAGCCTCCACCCGAATACAGGAATAATTTGCGCGATTTACACCTTGGAGAAATTCATCCAGAGAAAAACAACGAAGGCCAGGGAAAATATCCGATGCTCGAGGGAGCCACTTCTCCCAGAAGGGTCTCGAACGGCCTACGTGATTCTCCCAGAGCCTCGATTGAGATTCATGGATCCCCAGCGAGACGGCCTGCCCTGATGGCATTCCATGTTGGCTGCTGGGCAGGCCCTGATCGTAGAGACCATGTCCTGCCTCGTGCATCACCCCGAAGAGAGAGGAAAGAAAATCCTTCTCGTCATAGCGGGTTGTCAGGCGGGTATCCTCGGGGCCGAGATGTGTGCAGAACGGGTGCGTGACGGTATTTATACGTCCTGCCTCAAAATCGAAACCGAGACTCTCGGCAATTTCCTGATTTAATAATTTCTGCTTCTCAATGGGGTAGTCTCCCTCGAGGAGATTGGCAGGAGTAGCGCTGGAATTTTCAACGGCCTCTCGAGCGATCTCAATGATTGCATCCCGGCAACTGTTGAAGAGATCAGCAACCTCGGCTGTGGTTGAGCCACGCTCATACTCTTCCAGCAAAGCGTCATAAGGCTCTTCTTGGAATCCCCAAAGATCTGCTTTCTGGCGGGCAATATCGAGAAGGGTTTCCAAGGCTGGTGCAAATACCGAAAAATTAGATTCCTTGCGGGCCTGCATCCACGCAGCTTTTGCACGAGAGGAGGTTATGGTTTCGAGCTCCACCAATTCCCTCGAGAGTCTTGCAGACCGGTCGTAATGGTGACGGAACTCCCTGAGGTTCGCGGACTTGAGCGGATCATTACTGCCCTCTGACTCGGCTTCTTGGAGGGCTTTCTCCCATTCTGAAGAAGTGGCCAGCTCGTGGGCTTTTCCCGACAGCCAGCCCAGTTGTCTTGCTCTGTAATCTACCGCCTTGGTGGGGAGAAAGGTTTCCTGATCCCAGCCGAGGACTGAGGACGTGGTTGCAATGAGGGCGCGTTCCCGGGCTAGTTCGCAGAGAGATTCGTAGGCAGATTTGCTCATACGCCAGCGCTTAGCGTTCTGGGCGACTTGGGGCAAGGTAAAGGTAGATTTCCTCCTTGTGAGCGGCCGTTATGAGATCCAAGCTGGACATCTGGGTAGGTGCTTCGGCCGCTACCAAGAACTGTCAGGTCCATGAGTATAGTTAGTAGCTACGCCACTCCTGAGGCTCAAGCGGCCTTGAAGCGCCAACGTCGAATAGCGAGTATTGCGAGTCTGGTGATCGCGGTCCTCGTTGTGGTTCAGGTCGCTGTCTTGCTGGCCTTTTTGCTATTGCCGTCATTACGGTTGGAGGTGTCTCCAATCGTTGCCTACGCGGCGGAGATGCAGGAGGAGGAGGTTGTAGATCGTCCTGAGGTTACCCCGCAGGTTCAACGCCAGCCAGCGGCGCCAAGCTCTGCCGTGGCTAAGGTCATCGCCACATCCGTGCCAACCCCAACAGCTGTGCCTGTTCCGGATACCGATACTCCGGAACAGTCGATTGAATTCGGGGATGGTGATGACTTCGGAGAAGGGTGGGGTCAGGGCTCTGGGTCCGGTTTCGGTGGTGGGACCAGCTTCTTCGGTGTAACCTCCAAGGCTGAGCGGATCGCATATGTGATCGACTATTCTGCTTCCATGCGTTCAGGGGGGCGAGAGGATCTTATGCGGAAGGAATTGACAAAGTCGGTAGACGGGATTGCCCCTAAAACCAATTACGCCCTGATATTTTTTGCCGGGCCTGCCTGGGTAGCGGGAGATGAAGTAGATTGGACCAAGGGAGAGGCTACGGTCATTGGGAAGGGACGCCGTAAGTATGAATGGAAATCTCCGGGAACGGCTCATGAGTGGAGGCAGGTGGGAAAAAAGCAGCCGGTAGAATGGCTGAGTGCTACGCAGGGACAGCTTTCAAAGTCGCGTAAAACCATAAAGGAAACACGGCTGGTCTGGGGAACGCGTTGGGATAATCCACTGGAGATGGCACTCGATATGGAGCCGCCACCCCAGGTGATTTATTTCATGACCGACGGGTCAGCCAAGGGCTCTGACAGTTGGGCGAGGGAGATTGGTGCTAAGGCGAAAAGCAAGGGTATTAAGATTAACTGCGTCGCCATGATGCAGCCCAAGGCTCATGCCTCCATGGAGGATCTCGCTAAGAGAACCGATGGCCATTTTACTATTGTCATGCAGGGCGGGAAGCGAAAGAAGGTGCGCTAGGCCCCCGGCTTTCCTCCTGCATCAGATCAGGGTAGATTCCGGTGGCAAATTCCCTGCAAAGATCCACAACATGCTGAGTCTCCGATGCGAGGAGGCACTTCTGGGCCAGCTCTGAGCACTCGGCCAAATCGAGCATACGGACAGCCTGTTTGACGAGAGGAACCAGCGGTGCACCCACTGACAGTTCATCGATTCCAAGCCCTATGAGCAGAGGTAACAAGGTCAGGTCGCCAGCCATTTCTCCACAGACCCCGGTCCAGATCTTGTGTTGTGATGCTCCCTCGACAACATGTTTTATTAGCCGGATAATGCCCGGGTGCGCAGAACGGTAAAGTTTTGCTACCCGTGGATTTACGCGGTCAACCGCTACAGTGTATTGCACCAGGTCATTTGTGCCAATGGAGAGGAAATCAACTTCGGCGGCAATTTCGGCGGCAACCATTGCGGCCGAAGGGACCTCAATCATTGCGCCAATCGCAATGTCCGGATTAAAGTCGACACCTCGCTCCTTCAGGTCATCGATACACTCGGCTAGCAGCCTCTTCGCCTGGCGCACCTCCCCAACCCCTGAAATCAGGGGGAACATAACACCCACTCGCCCAGATGTTCCAGCGCGCAGGATGGCGCGTAACTGCTCTTTGAAGAGATCTTTCCGGTCGAGCGAAAACCGGATGCCCCGCCATCCGAGAAATGGGTTTGGCTCAGGTTCACTTAATGGTTCCCCCGGGACCTTGTCTCCGCCGGCATCGAGGGTTCGAAAAATCACCTCATTAGGTGCAATCCGTGCAGCTACTCTTGAGTAGAGTGCGGCCTGCTCCTCCTCGTCAGGACACTCCTCATGCTCGAGCAGGAAAAACTCTGTCCGGAAAAGACCTACGCCCTTTGCTCCGGATCGAGTCACCAAATCAACTTCATGCTCAAACTCAATATTGGCTGAAAGCGTGATGGTATGCCCATCAGCGGTGGAGGCCTCGAGGTCTCGTAACTTGTCCAGCTCCTTGCGTCGGCGCTGGTGTTGTTCTTCCAGCTCGCGGTATTTCGCAACGGTCTCTGGAGCAGGGTTGGAGATGAGTTTTCCCTCGTAACCGTCGAGAATGCAGGGGGCGAGAGCACGTAAATTAAATACAGCATTTTTGAGGCCGACCACCGCTGGAATCCCCAGTGAACGAGCCAGAATTGCAGTGTGGGAGGTGAGACTACCTTGCTCAGTGGCAAAGCCTAGGACCTGGTGGCGGTCCATCGCAGCAGTGGCTGAGGGAGTGAGATCGTAGGCGACGAGCAGGTGCTGATGGTCGGGCTCGTCTGGAGCAGGCTCCTCGTGCTCCGCGTCGAAATTTCGGAGAACTCGCTGGCAGACGTCCTCGATATCCGTAGTTCGATCACGAAAAAATGGATCCGGAATACGACGCATTGACTCGAGCTGGTTCTGCATCACTGCGTAGAAGCAATACTCCGCATTCTGACCTCGTTCCTCAATGGCCTTGGGGACGCCGGTGAGAACCACTGGATCTTCCAGAACCAGCATATGGGCTTCAAAGATGCGGCCCTCTTCATTGCCAGAGAGGGACTCCATATGCTTCCGCAGCTCCTCAAGTTGCTTGCGAGTGCGAGCAAGTGCATCCTTGAATCGCTCTGTTTCCCGAGCTGTATTTGCAATCGGGTAGACCTCGGGAGCCGCAAATCCCCGCGCGATCACGTGAACGGGCCCGAAAACAATGCCGCGTGAGACAGGTGTCCCCACGTAGATCGTCTCCTTCGCTGCTCCGCTCATCGGCCTTAGTTTGGCCAGAGCGTTGGAGGTGGTCAATGCCTCGCCTTCAGTTGATTGTGTTCAGGATAAAACCTTCAGGCTTCTCCAAAATTACGAACAACTAAATCTTCGAGCGATTGCAAGGCCTCTTCGGCATCAGGCCCTTCTGCAATAAGTTTGAGGACTGATCCGTGCCCTGCGGCCAGCATCATCAAACCCATGATGCTCTTGCCGTTGATCTCCTCTCCATCCTTTTCCACACGTATCTCAGCTTCGAACTGACTGGCAGTTTTGACGAATTGAGCTGCTGGTCGGGCGTGAATTCCGAGTTTATTGGAAACTGTTACTTCTTTACTCAGCATGGGAAAACGTCCGTGGAGGTAGTGTAGGAGGCCTAGTGGCGTGGTGGGAAGGTAAATTTCCCGCGTAGTATGAAGTCCTCCTTCATTGATTCGCTCAGTGAGCGTGCTGACACAGGGCCGAGGAGTAAATTTATGACCGCCGGTTTCGCGTCAGATTACAGGGTCATTTCCCTGCATTTTGGCC